>JAFAEU010000069.1 GCA_023423855.1 Pseudomonadota bacterium
AGCTGCGCATCACCGGCGGCGAGCCGTTGCTGCGCAAGGGGCTGCCGGCGCTGGTGGCGCGGCTGGCGCGGATCGACGGCATCGACGACCTGGCGATGACCACCAACGGCGCCTTGCTGGCGCGCCATGCGCGCGCGCTGCGCGAGGCGGGGCTGCGCCGGATCACGGTGAGCCTGGATGCGCTCGACCCGGGTCTGTTCCGCAAACTCACCGGCGGGCGCGGCGACGTGTCCGACGTGCTGGCCGGCATCGCGGCGGCGGAAGCGGCGGGCTTCCGCAGGCTGAAGATCAACTGCGTCGTGCAGCGCGGCGTCAACGACCACGAGGCGCTGGCGCTGGCCGGCCATTTCCGCGGCAGCGGCCACGTCGTGCGCTTCATCGAGTACATGGACGTGGGCACCTGCAACGGCTGGCAGCGCGGGCGCGTGGTGCCGTCGGCGGAACTGCGCGACCGCATCCATGCGCGCTGGCCGCTGCACGCGCTCGATGCCAACTATCGCGGCGAAGTGGCGCAGCGCCACGCCTTCGACGACGGTGGCGGCGAGATCGGCTTCGTCAGTTCGGTCACCGCGCCGTTCTGCGGCGACTGCCATCGCGCCCGCGTGTCGGCGGACGGCCGCCTCTACACCTGCCTGTTCTCGGCCGAGGGCGTGGACCTGCGACCGTCTCTGGCGCAGGGCGACCTCGCGTTCGCCGCGCGCCTGGCGGAGCTGTGGACGGCGCGGGCGGACCGGTACAGCGAGTTGCGCGGCAGCGCGCGGGCGTCCCGGCGGCATGTCGAGATGTTCCTGGTGGGCGGGTGAGGGCGTATGAAGAAAATGGTGCCCGCCGCAGACCCGGATGCCTACGTCGCCGCGCTCGATGGCTGGCGGCATTCGCTGGTGGCCGGGCTGCGGGCGCTCGCGCGCAAGCCGAAGGGGGTCGAGGAACGCATCCGGTGGGGCCACCTGGTCTATGCGGCCAACGGCCCCGCGTACCTGATCCGGGCGGAGGATGCGCGCGTGCTGTTCGGCTTCTGGCGCGGGCAGCGCCTGCGCGACATCGAACCGCGGCTCAAGCCGGGTGGAAAGCATGAAATGGCGACGATCGAACTGCGCGAAGGCGATACGATGCCCGCGGCGATCGCGCGCAGGCTGGTCGCTGCGGCGATGGAACTGAACATGACGCTGGGTGATCCGACCTCGGCGGCGAAGCCCGGGCGGAAGTGAATCGACGATGGCGAAGAATGCGCAGCTGACCCACCTCGATGCCTCCGGCCGTCCGGCGATGGTCGACGTCTCCGGCAAGGCGGTCACGGCGCGCGAGGCGCTGGCCGAATGCCGCGTGCGCTTCCCCGCCGACGTGGCCGTGCAGCTGCGCAAGTCCGGCCTTCGCAGCGCCAAGGGCGGCATCGTCGACGCCGCGATCATCGCCGGCACCATGGCGGTCAAGCGCACCCACGAGCTGATCCCGTTCTGCCACCCGCTGCCGATCGACGGCGTGCGCATCGCGATCGACTGGCACGGCGAGCGCGAGCTGCGGATCGAATGCGTGGTGAAGACCACCCATCGCACCGGCGTGGAGATGGAGGCGCTGACCGGCGCCACCGTGGCCGCGCTCACCGTCTACGACATGTGCAAGGCGCTGTCGCACGCGATCGTGCTGGGACCGGCGAAGCTGGCCGGCAAGCGCGGCGGCAAGCGCGATTTCGGGAAGGCCGGCTGATGGCGCGGGTGACGCTGCTGTACTTCGCCAGCCTGCGCGATGCCGCGGGCGCGTCGTCGGAAACGCTGGAGACCGCCGCGCCGGACCTGTCCGCGCTGTACGGGGAAGCGCGCTCGCGCCACGGCTTCGTCCTGCCGGTCGAACGCCTGCGCGTAGCCGTCGACGGTGCCTTCGCCCGGTGGGAGGATACGGTGCGCGATGGCGCGGAGATCGCCTTCATTCCGCCGGTGTCGGGAGGTTGAGCGTGTCCGGCATTCCCGCCGCCGTCATCCCGGCGAAAGCCCGGATCCATTTCGCCTTTCCGCCACGCGAGCCGGAGCGACAGGCATGAACCGCTTCCGCATCGCCGACCAGCCCTTCGACATCGCGCCCCTGCGCGCGCGACTTCTGCACGAACGCGCCGGCGCCTTCGCCGCCTTCGAAGGCTGGGTCCGCAACCATAACGAGGGTCGCCCGGTGCACGGCCTGCGCTACGAGGCCTATGTCGAACTGGCCGAAGCCGAGGGCGAGCGCATCCTTGGCGAAGCGCTGGAGAGGTTCGGGATCCTCGACGCCTGCGCCGTGCACCGCGTCGGCGACCTTGCCATCGGCGACCTCGCGGTCTGGGTGGGCGCCAGCGCCGCGCACCGCGACGCGGCCTTCGACACCTGCCGCTGGATCATCGACGAGGTGAAGGCACGGGTGCCGATCTGGAAGCACGAGCGCTACGCGGACGGAGACGCTGGCTGGCTGCATCCGCGCCAGACGCCCCCCTCCGACGCGGGATAGCGGCACCGTCGCCACGGGTCCGCGCCATGCACGACCGTCCGCTGTCGTGAAGACCGGCCCGTCGCCACGGGCCCGGGCAATGAATCGCCGGCTGTTCGCGGCAAGGCGCGGAAGCGCTGGCAGTGTCAGGGCAAACAAGGCGGCGGCCCTGCCGACGATCCTCGGCACCCGCATCGATCGATACCGTTGCTGCCTTCCGGCCC
>JAFAEU010000073.1 GCA_023423855.1 Pseudomonadota bacterium
CCCTGTTTTTCGCTCCCTCCCCCGCCTGCGGGGGAGGGTTGGGGTGGGGGCAAACCGCCGCCACGATCCCCACCACGTCCGAACGGGAAAGGAAGGCGCCAGCAGCGCTTCCTGCCCGCGGATCAGAAAGGCAGCGCGAGATCCGGCGCTGCGCCAATGCCTTCGCCTTCCGCGACATGCGCCAGCACACCGAGGCACGGCACCGTCAGCGCATCGCGCAACAGCCCGAGATAATCGCCGACGCGCTCGAACGCCGGATCGACGCGATTGCCGATCCAGCCGACGAGCCTGCAGCCGTCCGCCTGCACCGCGCGCGCCGTCAGCCGCGCATGGCTCAGGCAACCCAGGCGCAGGCCGACCACGAGCACGACATCGGCATCGATCGCGCGCACCAGCGCCGCCTGGTCGAAGCCGTCCGCCAGCGGCGCCGCCCAGCCGCCGACGCCCTCGACCACCATCGCATCCGCGACCGACGCCAGCCGCGCGTACGCGGACAGGATCGGCGTCAGCTCCACGGCCGCGCCCGCATCGCGCGCCGCGAGCTGCGGCGCGGTCGCCGCCGGCAGCGCATACGGATTCACGTCGGCGTAGGCCGGAACCGGATCGCTGGCGGCGAGCAGCGCCAGCGCATCCTCGTTGCGCCAGCCTTGCGCAGTGGCCTCGCAGCCGCTCGCGACCGGCTTCATCCCTACCGCGCGCAGCCCACGCGCGCGCAAGGCATGCAGCAGCGCCACCGACGCGAAGGTCTTGCCGACGCCGGTATCGGTGCCGGTGACGAAGCACGATCGCGTCATGCCGCGCTCCGCGGACAGCGCGTCGACGCATCGTTCTCCAGGGCCTGAAACCACGTCACCGCTCCTCCGGGCGCGCCGGAGCGCGCTGCTACACTGGCCGCATGTTCTCTGCGACCAGTCTAAGCGGCAGCAAGGCCGAACAGTACGCCCAGCTCGCCGAACAGGCCCGCGCCCTGCTGCACGGCGAGCACGACCGCATTGCCAACGCCGCCAATCTCTCGGCGCTGGTCTATCACGCGCTGGAGCGGCTGAACTGGGTCGGCTTCTATTTCTTCGACGGCACCGAACTGGTGGTCGGCCCGTTCCAGGGCCTGCCCGCCTGCGTGCGCATCCCGCTCGACAGGGGCGTGTGCGGCGCCGCCGCGAGCCGCCGCGAAACCCAGCGCGTGGAGGACGTGCACGCCTTCCCCGGCCACATCGCCTGCGACGCCGCCTCGCGCTCGGAGCTGGTGGTGCCGCTGGTCCGCGGCGGCGAACTGGTGGGCGTATTCGACCTCGACAGCCCGGATCCGGCGCGTTTTGACGTTACAGACCAGGAGGGGCTGGAAACCATCGCCCGCATCTACGTCGAGGCACTGCCATGAACGCACCGCTGAAGCTGCGCAATATCGGCCCGAAATCCGCGGCCTGGCTGCGCCAGGTCGGCCTGCGCACGCAGGAAGACCTCGTCGCCGCCGGCCCGGTGGACGCGTTCATGCGGGTCAAGCGCGCCGGCTTCAAGCCCAGCCTCAACATGCTCTATGCGCTGGAAGGCGCGCTGCAGGACTGCCACTGGCAGGAAGTGCCCGAGGCACGGCGCGCGGAGCTGGTGGCCGCGGTCGAGGCCGCGACCGCCGAGCTGCCGCCACCGCGCGGCCGCCCCGCCGCCGCGCCGGTGACCACGACCCATCACCAGAGCGAGGAAGCGCCGGCCTCGTTCGGGTTCCTCGACGAGCCCGGCGGCGGTGGCGAAGACCGCGATTGAGGAAAACCGGGGTCAGAGTCGACTTTCCCTCTGCGATGTCACTGCGCCTGCACCACGCTCGGGGGAAAGTCGACTCTGACCCCGGTTTTCCTGACCCCGGTTTTCGATTCCCGTACAATGCCGCCTGCTTCGAGGTGGCCCGCGGACGTTCGTCCAAGGGCTGAAACGGGAAGCCGGTGACGCCGGCGCCGCCATGTGCGGCGCGGCCATTCCGGCACTGCCCCCGCAACGGTAAGCGAGTACGACCGCCGCATCCGCCACTGTGCACGACGCATGGGAAGGCGCGGCGGTCGAGGCATCCGACGATGCCTCGCCCGCGAGTCCGGAGACCGGCCACGAAGCCCACTGGTTGCGATGCGGAGGGCGTCGCGGCGGCGATATCGGGCGTCTCCCGGTTCCGCGGCCCATCCCTCTCCACGCGACCGCTTCCGAAACCCGGCGCGTACGCGGGTGTGCGCGCGATGGAGACCAGCATGCTTCGCCCCCTTTCCGCGGCCGTCGCCGCCGCCCTGTTCCTGCCCCTGCTCGCAACGACCGCGCGCGCCGATTCCGCCGCGTTCGACCTCGACGAGGTCGTCGTCACCGGCACCCGCACCGAGGTGCCGCTGGTCGACAGCCTGGTCCCGGCGCAGGTCATCGACCGCGCCGCGATCGAGCGCAGCCAGGCGCGCGACCTGATCGAACTGCTGCGCGGTCGCGCCGGCGTCGACATCGGCAACACCGGCGGCCGCGGCAAGCTCAGCAGCCTGTACCTGCGCGGCGCCGAGTCCGACCACGTGCTGGTGCTGGTGGACGGCGTCAAGTTCGGCTCGGCCACCGCCGGCATGCCGGCGATCCAGGACCTGCCGGTGGCGCAGATCGAGCGCATCGAGATCATCCGCGGCCCACGTTCGAGCCTGTACGGCTCGGAGGCGATCGGCGGCGTGATCCAGATCTTCACCCGCGGCGGCAAGGTCGACGGCCTGTCGCCGTACGCGGCGCTGGGCGGCGGCAGCCACGGCAGCCGCGACGCCAGCGCCGGCTTCGACTACCGCGGCGAACGCGGCTGGATCGGCGCCCACGGCGGCTACGATTCCACCGACGGCATCAACGCCTGCCGCGGCTCGGGCACGCTGTTCCAGGGCTGCTGGACCGACGAGCCCGACGACGACGGCTACCGCAACGTCTCGCTGAACCTGCGCGGCGGCTTCCGCATCAACGATGCGACGACGCTGGAAGGCAGCTTCCTCAACGCCAGCGGCGACAACGAATACGACGGCTCCTGGACCAACCGCTCGAAGACGCTGCAGCAAGTCACCGGCGCACAGCTGCGCTACGCGCCCGAAGGCGGGCGCATCGGCCTGACCGCGGCGCTCGGCCGCAGCAAGGACCAGTCCGACGACTACCAGGGCGACGCCTTCGTCAGCAGCCTCGACACGCGTCGCGACAGCGCCTCCGTGCAGGCCGACGTCAAGCTGGCGGCCGCGCATTCGCTCAGCGTCGGCGTCGACTACAGCAACGATCGCGTCGACGGCACCACGGGCTATACCGTCGACGACCGCGACAACACCGGCGTGTTCCTCGCCTACAGCGGCAGCGCCGGCAGGCACCGCTTCCAGGCCAGCGTGCGCAACGACGACAACGAGCAGTTCGGCAACCACCTCACCGGCGGCCTCGGCTGGGGCCTGTCGTTCGACAGCGGCCTGCGGCTCAACGCCACGCTCGGCACCGGCTTCAAGGCGCCGACCTTCAACGACCTGTACTACCCCGGCTCCGAGAGCCCGTGGCTGCAGCCGGAAGAGTCGCGCAGCCTCAACCTCGGCCTGTCGCAGTTCGGCGAGCGCTTCCACTGGTCGTTCGACGTCTACGAGAGCCGCATCGACAACCTGATCGTGTTCGTCTACCCGCCGCCGGATTTCCTCGGCGTGGGCAGCAACATCGAGCAAGCCCGCATCCGCGGCGCCGAACTCACCTTCGGCACCTCGTTCGCCGGCTTCGACCTGTCGACCCAGCTCAGCCACGTCGACCCGCGCGACCGCAGCGGCGGCGCCAACGACGGCAACGTGCTCGCCCGCCGTGCGCGCAGCACCGGCCGCGTCGACCTCGACCGAGAATTCGGCCCGCTGCGCGCCGGCATCACCGTGCAGGGCGCCGGCAGCCGCTACGACAACGCCGCCAACACCGCGCGACTGGGCGGCTACGCCACCACCGACCTGCGGCTGGAATACGCCTTCCACCGCGACTGGAGCCTGCTGGCCCGCGCCAGCAACGTCTTCGACCGCGAGTACGAAACCGTGGCCTGGTACTACCAGCCCGGGCGCGAATACCACGTCGCGCTGCGCTGGCGTCCGGCGCGCTGACCAGCACCACCGTGTGGAGCGCCCTCGGGCGCTCCCACAAGGTGGCTACCGGATCAATCACCGGCTTCCGGCGACAACAGCGACCGCAGGTCGTCGACCACGGCCCATGCGCCGGCGCCGCGCACGTCGAAGCCGCGGTGGTAGCCGTAGTCCACCAGCACCAGCGGCATGCCCGCCGCCTGCGCGGCTTCGGCATCGGTGCGCGAGTCGCCCACCATCGCGCACGCGTGCACCGGCACGCCGAAGGCATCGGCCAGGTGCCGCAGCGGCAGCGCCGAGGGCTTGCATTCGGGCAGGGTGTCGCCGCCGACGATGCCGTCGAACAGCTCCCGCCAGTCCAGCGCCTCGAGCAGCGGCGCGATGAAGCGTTCGGGCTTGTTGGTGCACAGCGCGAC
>JAFAEU010000083.1 GCA_023423855.1 Pseudomonadota bacterium
GTCCGCGGCCACGGACGACCCGCTCGACCTTCAGCTTGCACAGGAAGCGATGGAGGCGCTGGGATTCAAGGTCAAGACCGGCCGCCATCTCGCCTCGCGGCGCGGCCACCTCGCCGGAACCGACGCCGAACGCGCCGGCGACCTCAACGCGATGTTCGCCGACAAGAGCGTCAAGGCCATCATCTGCGCGCGCGGCGGATCCGGCGCCGCGCGCGTGCTGCCGCTTCTCGACTACGATCTCATCCGGCGCAATCCCAAGGTGCTGCTCGGCTATTCCGACATCACCGCGCTGCACAACGCGCTGCTGGCGCAGGCCGGCCTGGTCAGCTTCCACGGCCCCATCGGCTCGGGCAGCTGGAACAGCTTCAATGCCGGCCAGTTCCGGCGCGTGTTCTTCGATCGCGAAGCGATGCAGTACCGCAACGTCGCCGATGTCGGGGACGAACTGGTGCAGCGCAGGAACCGCACCGTCACCATCAGCGGGGGACAGGCGCGGGGCGAACTGGTCGGCGGCAACCTGACGGTGCTGACGGCCCTGGCCGGGTCGCCCTACCTGCCCGATTTCACCGGCAAGATCCTGTTCCTGGAGGATGTGTCGGAGGCGCCGTACCGCATCGACCGCATGTTCAGCACCCTGAAGCTGATGGGCGCGCTGGACAGGATCGCCGGCCTGATCTTCGGCGAGTGCACCGATTGCGATCCCGGCGGCGGCTACGGCTCGCTGACGCTGCCGCAGATCTTCGACGACCACGTCAAGCCGCTGAAGATTCCCGCCTACCGCGGCGCGATGATCGGGCACATCCGCCAGCAGTTCATCGTGCCGGTGGGCGGCAGGGTGGAGATGGATGCGGATGCCGGCACGTTCCGCTTGCTGGAGCCGGTGTTCCGGGAGGCGTAGCCGGAGCGGCAGTCGCGGAAGCATCGGCAAATCTTCCGGCGTCATCCCCGCCTTCGCGGGGATGACGGGCAATGGGACGGACGTTGGAGGTCCCAGCGGTGGTGGTGGTGGTGCGCAGGGATTGATTTTCCCGCCTGCGAGACGCCGTCGTTGCGGCCGCTCCGGTACGATCCATGTCCCGTTCGATGCGTCACAGCAGGACTGCCGTGTCTTCCATCATTTCCATCCGCAACCTCGGCAAGACCTACAAGTCGGGGTTCCGGGCGCTGAAATCGGTCAACCTGGAGATCCGCAGGGGCGAGATCCTGGCCCTGCTGGGGCCCAATGGCGCCGGCAAGACCACGCTGATCAGCATCGTCTGCGGCATCGTCAATCCCGGCGAGGGCACGGTCACCGCCGATGGCCACGACATCGTGCGCGACTACCGCGCCGCGCGCAGCAAGATCGGCCTGGTGCCGCAGGAACTCTCCACCGACGCGTTCGAGACGGTGTGGGCGACGGTGAAGTTCAGCCGCGGGCTGTTCGGCAAGGCGCCGGACCCGCAGTACCTGGAGAAGGTGCTGCGCGACCTGTCGCTGTGGGACAAGAAGGACAGCAAGATCATGACGCTGTCGGGCGGCATGAAGCGCCGGGTGCTGATCGCCAAGGCGCTGTCGCACGAGCCGAGCATCCTGTTCCTGGACGAGCCCACCGCGGGCGTCGACGTGGAACTGCGCCGCGACATGTGGGCGATGGTGTGCAAGCTGCGCGAGGACGGCGTCACCATCATCCTGACCACGCACTACATCGAGGAGGCCGAGGAGATGGCCGATCGCATCGGCGTGATCGACAAGGGCGAACTGGTGCTGGTCGAGGACAAGCACGTGCTGATGCGCAAGCTGGGCAAGAAGCAGTTGACGCTGGCGCTGCAGAATCCGCTGCAGGAGATCCCCGGCGAGCTTTCCGCGCTGGCGCTCGAACTGGCCGACGACGGCCATGCGCTGGTCTACACCTTCGACTCGCAGACCGAGGAAACCGGCATCGCCGCGCTGCTCAAGCGGCTGGGCGAACTGGGGATCGACTTCAGGGACCTGCATTCGAGCGAGAGTTCGCTGGAGGAGATCTTCGTCGGCCTGGTGCAGGGCGGCAGGGAGGCGCGGGCATGAACTGGCACGCGATCCGCGCGATCTACCGCTTCGAGATGGCGCGCACCTTCCGCACCGTCACCCAGTCCATCGCCTCGCCGGTGCTGTCGACCTCGCTGTACTTCGTGGTGTTCGGCGCGGCCATCGGCTCGCGCATGGGCGCCATCGACGGCGTCAGCTACGGCGCCTTCATCATCCCCGGGCTGATCATGCTGTCGCTGCTGAACGAAAGCATCTCCAATGCCTCGTTCGGCATCTACATGCCCAAGTGGGCGGGCACCATCTACGAACTGCTCTCGGCGCCGGTGTCGTACATCGAGGTCGTGATCGGCTACGTCGGCGCCGCAGCGACCAAATCGCTGATCCTGGGCGTGCTGATCCTGCTGACAGCGCGCCTGTTCGTGCCCTACGAGATCGCGCATCCGGTCTGGATGCTGTGCTTCCTGCTGCTGACCGCGGTGACCTTCAGCCTGTTCGGCTTCATCATCGGCCTCTGGGCCGACGACTTCCAGAAGCTGCAGGTGATCCCGCTGATGATCGTGACGCCGCTCACGTTCCTGGGCGGCGCGTTCTACTCGATCAACATGCTGCCGCCGGTGTGGCAG
>JAFAEU010000094.1 GCA_023423855.1 Pseudomonadota bacterium
TCCCTGTAGGAGCGCCTTCAGGCGCGACACTTTTCCGCGAATTCCGCCATCGGGACGAAAGGCATCGCGGCTGAAGCCGCTCCTACAGGTACCGGATGGCGGGGAGGCTCACACCTCCGGCGTGACCTCTGCGACCGGCGGCCGCGCCTTCTGCAGCGTGCGGATCGCGATCAGCAGCACGCCGCCGAGCACCATCGCGCCGCCGATCCACAGCGCCGGCCCCGGGCGGTCGCCCCAGAACGCGATGCCCAGCAGCACCGCGAACACCGGCGTCATCAGCAGGTAGGGCGTCACCTGCGCCACCGGATGGCGCTGCACCAGCTTGAAGAACAGCCCGTGGCCCAGCAGCGAGGCGAACACCGCCGCATATGCAGCGCCGCCCCAGCCGATCCAGCTGGCCTCGCGCAGCGCGGCGAAACCGCCGGGCTCGAAGACCAGGCTGATCGCCAGCAGCGGCAGCAAGCTCAGCGCCGCGGTCCAGTCCTGCTGGTCGACCATGCCCACGCCCTTGAGCCCGCGCATCAGCACTGTGCCGATCGCCACCATCAGCGACGAACCGAGCATCACCAGCAGCGCCGCCGGCCGGTCCAGCACCATCGGATCGAAGCCCAGCACCAGCACGCCGGCGAGGCTGACGGTGATCCCCAGCGCGGTGCGCCATGCGAAGCGCTCACCCAGCCACCACCACGCCAGCAGCACCGCCATCGGCACGTAGGTCTGGGTGACGATCGCCGGCGAGGACAGGTTGCCGGCGAGCTTCAGCGCCAGGAAGCTGGTGCCGAAGTGCAGCACCCCGGTGAACAGCGCGATGCCGGCCAGCCGCGGCCACTGCGAGCGCGGCGGCACGCGCAGGAAGGCCGCGAGCAAGGCGACCACGATCGCCATGCGCAGGGCGGTGAACAGGAACGGCGGGATCTCGCGCAGCGCGTGCGCGGAGGTCAGGAAGTTGACGGCCCAGCACAGGCAGATCAGCAGCGCGAGCGCGAGGTCGCGTCCGCGCAGGCCCGGGGCCGTCATGGACTCACCAGCGCCAGCCGAGCTTGCGGTAGAGCTTCGACAGCACCCAGGCCGGGCCGATCAGCAGGTAGCGCAAGTCGGTGAAGAAGCTCGGCTTCTTGCCCTCGAACAGTTTGCTGTGTCCGACGAACTGCGCGATCCACGCCACCACGAACACGCCGATGGCGAGCCACAGCAGGAAGCGCGTGCCCTGCAGGCGCTCGATCCAGAACGTCAGCCACAGCATCGCCACGAACACGGCGAGCATGCCGAAGCCGATCCGGCGCGAATTGCGGAAATAGAACATCCACGCCGCGAAGCAGGCCAGTCCCGCCCACAGCCCGGCGCGGAACCCGCTTTCGGGCGGCACCGGGATGCACCACAGCAGCGCGATCACGCTCCACAGGATCGCCGGCACCGCGAACACGTGGATCAGCTGGTTGGTGTCGTTGCGGTGGTCGCTGGAATAGCTGGCGAACCAGCGGTCGATGGGGCGTTCCGACGGCGATTCGTGGATCGCGTTCATGGCCTCCCTCCAGAGGATACCGGTGTTCGCGCGCAGGATAGCGCAGGGGGCGTCGTGTGGCCGTCGTGCCGGCGTGTCGGGAGATTTCTCCCTTCGGTCGAAATGACAGGAACCGATTGATGGCAGGAACCGATTGTCATTTCGACCGAAGGGAGAAATCTCCCGCGCCAACCGCTCAATCGACCTCGATCTCCGCCAGCCTCTGCAGCGCCTCCGCATACCGCGCGCGCGTGCGCTCGATCACTTCCGCCGGCAGCCTCGGACCCGGCGCCGTCTTGTTCCAGTCCAGCGTCTCCAGGTAGTCGCGCACGATCTGCTTGTCGTAGCTCGGCGGGCTGGTACCGACCTCGTATTCGTCCGCCGGCCAGTAGCGTGACGAGTCCGGCGTCAGCATCTCGTCCATCACGTACAGGCGGCCGTCCTCGTCGGTGCCGAACTCGAACTTGGTGTCGGCCAGCAGGATGCCGCGTTCGGCCGCATAGGCCGCGGCGTGCTTGTACAGGCGCAGGGTGGCGTCGCGCACCTGTTCGGCGAGGTCGGCGCCGGCGAGCTTGACCGCGGTGTCGAAGTCGATGTTCTCGTCGTGGTCGCCGACCGCGGCCTTGGTCGAGGGCGTGAAGATCGGCTCGGGCAGCTGCTCCGCCTGGCGCAGGCCGTCGGGCAGGGCGATGCCGCTCACGCGCCCGGTGCGCTGGTAGTCCTTCCAGCCGCTGCCGATGATGTAGCCGCGCGCGATCGCCTCCACCGGCACCGGCCGCAGCTTCTTCGTCACCACCGCGCGCTTCGCGTACAGCGCCGGGTCGACGCCTTCGGGCAGCACCTCGGCCACGTCGATGCCGGTCAGGTGGTTGGGCATCAGCGCCGCAGTCCGCGCGAACCAGAAGTTGCTGATCTGGCACAGCATCTCGCCCTTGCCGGGGATCGGGTCGGGCAGCACCACGTCGAAGGCGCTGAGGCGGTCGCTGGCGACGATCAGAAGCCGCTCGTCGCCGAGGTCGAACACGTCGCGGACCTTGCCGCGGTGGCGCAGGGTGAGGCCGGGGAGTTCGGAGGACAGGAGCGTGGTCGCCAAGGAGGGTGGCCTTCGGGCGGGCCGGCCAGTGTAGTGCCATTTGCGGCGGCGATGAACGGGCGGGGCGGGGGGGCGGCTACACTGTCGGCATGAATCGCTGGTATGGAAAAGTCCTGGGCTTCATCGCCGGCTGGCTGCTGCTGCGGCACCCGGGCGGCGGCCTGATCGGGCTGCTGATCGGCCACGCCTTCGACGCCGGCTGGGTCGCGCCGGGCCGGGCCGCGCCGTACCGCGTGCTCGGCCTGGCCAGCGACGCCAGCGACGCCGAGATCGACCAGGCCTACCGGCGGCTGATGTCGCAATACCACCCCGACAAGGTCGCGGGCGCTGCGCCGGAGCTGCGCGAGCAGGCCGAGAGGAAGGCGAGCGAGATCAACGCCGCCTACGACAAGATCAAATCGAAACGCAGACGCTGACCGCCATGCAGACTCCCGTCATCGCCCCGTCCATCCTCTCGGCCGACTTCGCCAGGCTCGGCGAGGAAGTCGACAACGTCCTCGTCGCCGGCGCCGACTGGGTGCACTTCGACGTGATGGACAATCACTACGTGCCCAACCTCACCATCGGCCCGCTGGTGTGCGAGGCGCTGCGCAAGCACGGCGTGACCGCGCCGATCGACGTGCACCTGATGGTCGAACCGGTGGATCGCATCGTCCCCGATTTCGCGAAGGCCGGCGCGTCGCTGATCAGCTTCCACCCGGAAGCCTCGACGCACGTGCACCGCACGATCCAGCTGATCAAGGCGGAGGGTTGCCAGGCGGGGCTGGTGCTGAACCCGGCCACGCCGCTGGACGTGCTCGACCACGTGCTCGACGAGCTCGACCTGGTGCTGCTGATGTCGGTCAACCCGGGCTTCGGCGGCCAGGCCTTCATCCCTTCGGCGCTGGACAAGCTGCGCAAGGTGCGCGAGCGCATCGACGCCAGCGGCCG
>JAFAEU010000107.1 GCA_023423855.1 Pseudomonadota bacterium
CCGCCGCGCCATTGGCGGGGTTCGAAGTCTTCGCCACCGAAGTCACCGGCGTCAGCGGATGCTCGGTCGTGCAGCCTGCGGTACAGGTCGGATCGGGATCGCCGCCCGGCGGCGTGGTCGGCACCACGACGTTGCCGACCGAGCCGCTCGCGTCGGCGTCCACGGTCGCGCTGTAGTTGAACGTATGCGTGCCGATCGCGGCCGGCGCCGCCAGCACGCAGACCACTTCCTGGCCGTTCGCCGTGCAGCCCGCCGGCAACGCGCCGGACAGCGTCAGGCCCGCGCCCAGCGTGTCGGTCAGCGTGATCGCCTCAGTCGTCGGCGCGTTCGCCACCGTCACCGTCAGCGTGTAGGCAATCGTGTCGCCCGGGACCACCGAACTGCCGCTGCCCGGGTTCGAGGTCTTCGCCACCGCCGTCGCCGGCGTCAGCGGATGCTCGGTCGTGCAGCCTGCGGTACAGGTCGGATCGGGATCGCCGCCCGGCGGTGTCGTCGGCACCACCACATTGCCGACCGAGCCGCTCGCGTCGGCGTCCACGGTCGCGCTGTAGTTGAACGTGTGCGTGCCGATCGCGGCCGGTGCCGCCAGCACGCAGACCACTTCCTGGCCGTTCGCCGTGCAGCCGGCCGGCAGCGCGCCGGACAGCGTCAGGCCCGCGCCGAGGGTGTCGGTCAGCGTGATCGCTTCGGTCGTCGCGGCATTGGCGACGGTCACCGTCAGCGTGTAGGCGATCGTGTCGCCCGGGACCACCGAACTGCCATCGGCCGGGTTCGAGGTCTTGGCCACCGCCGTCGCCGGCGTCAGCGGATGCTCGGTCGTGCAGCCTGCGGTACAGGTCGGATCCGGATCGCCGCCCGGCGGTGTCGTCGGCACCACCACGTTGCCGACCGAGCCGCTCGCGTCGGCGTCCACGGTCGCGCTGTAGTTGAACGTGTGCGTGCCCACCGCGGCCGGCGCCGCCAGCACGCAGACCACTTCCTGGCCGTTGGCCGTGCAGTCCGCCGGCAGCGCGCCGGACAGGGTCAGACCCGCGCCCAGCGTGTCGGTCAGCGTGATCGCTTCGGTCGTTGCCGCGTTCGCCACGGTCACCGTCAGCGTGTACGCGATCGTGTCGCCGGCGCTCACCGCCGTTCCGGACGTCGGGTTGGAGCTCTTGGCGACACTGGTCGTCGGCCCCAGCGGCGTGATTTCCTCGCAGTCGTTGCCGGTGTCGGAACAGTCGATGAGATCGCCCGGCGGGAAAGCGACGTTGTTGGCCACGCTGGTAACGCTGGGAGGCAGCGGGTCGTCGACCTGCACCACGAAGTTCAGCACAGCGTTGCCGCCGGCGGGCACGTTGACGGCGCTGGCGATGGTCCAGTCGGCGCCGGCGGCCTGGGTGAAGTCGTTGCCGGTGGCCACGTAGGTGGTGTTGGCCGGCACGGACTCGATCACTTCGTCCGGGTACAGCGTGCCCACCGCGCCGCCGGCATTGCTGATGGTGATCGCGTAGGTCAGCACATCGCCCGCCGCCACCGTGCCGCCGGCGACGTAGGCCACGCCGTTGACTTCGGCCAGGGTCTTTTCCACCGACAGGTCGGGCTCGGCGGGAGTCGGGAAGGCGCAGGACGCGAGGTCGCGCGCTTGACCGCTGGCGCCGCTGGCCACCTGTGTCAGCGTGCCGGTGACGGGATCGTAGGCGTAGTAGGTGGTCCCGCTGTCATTGCGGCCCAGGTACATCTGGCCGTTGTCCGCGAACGCCGCGCCCGCCCAGTTCCAGGTGATGGGCGCGCCGCCAACCAGCGGGCGCGCCTGGCGCACTGCGGTCCCGCCGGCGGCGGTGAAAGTAACGCGATAAATGTCTTGGCCGGCCACCAGCCAGCCGTCGCCATTGGCGTCGAAGGCAATGTCGCCGGAACCGGGATCGGTCGGCTCGTCGTCGTAACTCAGGGTGCCGTTGGGGCTGGCGGTATAGCCGAAGCCGGTGGCATTGGCTTCGATGCGCACGATGCCGGCGCCGCTGCCTCCGCTTCGGATCATGTAGCCCACGCCGCTGGCGTTGATGCCGGCGCGCGGGAAGTCGCCGGTAACGCCAGTGGTTGCCGCCGCATACCAGCCGCCGTTGTCGGCGTCGTAGGCCCACAGGGTGCCGGGCACGTGCACCAGCAGGCGATCCCGGGTGCGGTCGATCATCAAGGCATTGAGGTTGCCGGTGATGGTGCCCGGCAGCGCCAGCTCGGTGACGATCGTATCGCTGGCGCCACCAACTTCCAGGCGGCGGATATTGCCGCCAGCGCCGACGCCATAGATGGCATTGGAAGTCGCCGTGCCGTCCGGCGCTGGGCAGAAGCTGTAGGCGGCGGCCGACGTGATCGTGACCGTCGCGGTACCGGTGTTGTTGCTCGGATCGGTGTCGTCGGTGCCGGCGGGCGCGGTGACCGTGGCCACGTTGGTCCGGGTTGCCGACTGCGCGTGCACCGGCGAAGCCGTCAATGCCGCGACGCCGGCCGTCAGCGCCAGTACCACCCCTGCGGCGGCCGCCCTGGCCTGCCCGAAACTGATCGAAAGCACCTGCAACCCCCTCGGAAAGTCTGCGGCACGCCGCGCACGGATGTACGCCGATGCCACCCTTCGCCACGCCCGTCAGGGCCAGAGGAGGCGCGCAGCCCGATCCGGAAACATCCCTGAAGCGGAGTTCCGTCCCCTGATCCAGGCTTTCGGCGCGTCGCCAAGACCTGCCCGCCACGGGCAGCGCCATGCCAAAAGCGCGCGCACTTTAGGAGTCAAAAAATGTGACGTCAATCAAACTTTCTCACCGTTTCTAACCAAATGTGAAGAAAATCGCCCGCACTTGGCCGGCGGCGCGGTGGCACCGTCGTCGTCTGGATTCAGCGATCCGGGGGATCGGGCGGCCGGAAGACGACCGGTCCGTCTACCAGTCCAGGGCGTAACCCATGCCCCGCACCGTACGCAGCGGCAATGTCTCGCCGCAGGCCTGCCCGACCTTGCGCCGCAAGCGGTAGACCAGCATGTCCAGCCGATGCGGATCGAACTCGCTGGCCTCGCCGGTCAGCAGGCCGATCAGCGCCTCGCGGGTCACCGGCTCGCAGGGCTTCGCCGCCAGCGCCGCCATGACCTGGCGCTCGGACTGGTTGAGGGACACCGTCGCGCCGGAGGGCGTCACCAGCAACCAGCCCTGGCGATCGAACGACCAGCCGTTCCCGGCCGGCGCATCGCTGCGGGCATCGCGCTCCATCCGCCGCCGGTGGACGTTGTGCAGCGTCTCGATCACCTCGTCCATGTCCGCCGGTTTCACCACGTAGGCATCCACCCCCGCGCGCAACCCGCGCACGCGGTCGGCGGTGCGCCCGTGTCCGGTGTACATCACGATCCCGGGCGAAGGCGACAACCCGCGCAGATGCCTGGCGACCTCGACGCCATCGTCGTCGGGCAGCCCGACGTCGAGCAGCACCAGATCGAAGGGCGAACCCGCCCACACGCGATAGAGCTGCAGGGCGTTCGCGAGCCCGATGGCATCGAACCCCGCCGCGCGCAGGGCCGGCACCATGATCCTGTCGCGCAGCTCGTCGTTGTCCTCGACGATCGCCAGGCGTGGTCCCGCGGATCGCGCTCGCGGAGTGTTCGGACTCGTTCCGCGAAAGCCGTCTAGGATAAAAGTCACGTCGCGGCCTGCTGCCAGTTGCGTAGACATCCTTCTAATGTAACTCCCACCGCGCGCCAGCGGCACCCAGTGGAATACCCTAGCGCGGTGTCCCGCAGGTTTCCTGGCTCGTCATTCCCGCGAGTCTTTCTTCAACAGCCGAAGGCTGCTCAAGCGGAAACGACGAGTAAAGATTTCCTGCGGAACAACACGCCAGGAGCGGAAGCGGAGAGAAGTTAACGCAACCATCAGGCAGGGAGCAGCGTGCAATTGACCGTCAAGCAACTGAAGATTTCTAGCGGAACACCACGCCAAGAGCGGAAGTAGAGAGAAGTTAGCGCAACCACCATGCAGGCGAGCAGCGTGCAATCGACCGTCAAGCAGCGCCTGGTGGCACTGTTCCTGGTGACCGCCGGGCTGCTGCTGCTGGGCATCAACATCTGGCGCTACGGCCTGGCCGCGCAGTCGGACATCGTGGTCATCTTCATCGTGCCGCTGCTGTTCGCCGGCCTGCTGCTGGGCCGCGCTGGCGTGTGGGCCACCATGACCTGCTACATGCCGATCCTCCTGCTCGGCGCATGGATCGACGCGCGGGAGGCCGCCCGCGGCCTCGAGGTGTGGCAGGCGATCTCCGCGCTGGCGCAGCCCTTGCTGGCGTCGCTGATCGTCGCGCTGATCCTGGACAGGCTGGTCGCGATGGTGGACCGCGGCAACCGCCTGAACCGCGACCTCGCCACGGTCTGCGCGCGGCTGGAGGACGAGATCCGCGAGCACGAGCGCTCGCACATGCAGCTGGTGCATTCGCAGCGGGTCGATGCGCTGGGCCGGCTGGCCAGCGGCGTGGCCCACGACTTCAACAACCTGCTCAGCGTGATCGGCGGCTACGTCCACCACGCCGAACGCGTCACCGGCGGCAACGACGAGGTCCGCGGCTACCTGCAGGACATGAAGGCGGTGACGCAGCGGGGACGGCAGCTCACGTCGAAACTGCTGACGCTTGCGCGCAGCGACGAGTTCTCGGTGGAAACCTTCGATGCCGGCGAAGTCGTCGAACTGCTGCTGCCGCTGATGCGCAAGATGTTCGCGCCCGGCGTCGCGGTCGAGGTGGAGCCGGCGGCCGGACCGACGCCGGTGCGGCTGGACCGCGCCGGTTTCGAGGCGGTGCTGCTGAACATGGCCAAGAACGCCAGCGACGCGCTCGGCGATGCGGGTGAGTTCCGGCTGCGCACCCTCGTCGCGGACGGCGAGGTCCGCGTGCACGTCGAGGACACCGGGCGCGGCATGAGCGCGGACACGGCGGCGCGCGCCTTCGAGCCGTTCTTCAGCACCAAGCCGCGCGGACAGGGCACCGGGATCGGGCTGGCGACGGCTTACCGTGTGGTCACCGAATCCGGGGGACGGATCGACGTCGACAGCGCGCCGGACGAAGGCGCCCGCTTTTCCATCCACCTGCCGCTGGCGACGGCGTGAGCGCACGGCTCATGGCGCGGTCCGGGCGCGCGCGGCGTCTCGCAAACTGGTGGCCCTGTTCGACTGCGTCCACGTTCCGTCATCCCCGCGAAGGCGGGGATGACGAAAAGGTCAACATCTGAATCAAAAATGCCTTCAACCTCTGAACCAGTGTCATTTCGAGCGCAGCGAGAAATCCAGACCCTTGATTCGACAAGATTCCTCACTGCGTTCGGAATGACAAATCGGACTTGTCCAGAGGTTCCCTAGCGGCGGCGGCGCGATGCGCGTATGTCTTCGAGCAGGTGTTCGTAGTCCCGGACGGGCCCCTGGTCGCGCGTGGCCCAGAGCAGCGCGAGCAGGCATGCCAGGCTGATCACCAGCCAGATCCATTGCCGCCGGTACCACGGCAGCGGATGGTCGAGCCGGACCGCGACCGGTTCGGACCAGGCGCTGCCCAGCTGCCTGGCCTGCACTTCGAAGGCGAACTTGCCCCACGGCAGGGCGGGCAGCAATACGTCGCGACGATCGTTCGCGTCGAGCCAGTCGCCGGCGGACGGGACCAGGCGGTAGCGGAAGCGCAGCCGCTCCGGGCTGGCGAATCCGATGGCGGTGTAGCCGATTTCCAGGTTGCCGGCGTGGGGACCGAGCGTCTCCGGTCGGAGCGGGTCGAGGTCGCGTCCGGCCACGCGCAGCCGTTCGATGTGCACGATCGGCGGCGCGGCCCGTTCGTTGAACCGGGCCGGATCGATCATCGCGAAGCCCTTGATCAGGGAATACCACAGCCGTCCGCGGCTGTCGCGCAGGCAGGAGGACACCGAACCGCCGTTCATTTCCGCGGGCTTCAGCCCGTCGCTGGTGGAAAGCGCGATCAGTTCCGGGGCGCGCCCTTCGATCGCGCGGTCCAGCAGCACCGACACGCCGCCGTTGCCGCCCAGCCACAGGCGCCCGTCGGCGTCGGACAGAATGCACGAGACGGTGTCGTCGAACAGGCCGTTGGAGGTGTCGTAGCGACGCACCGAACCGCCGCGTATCCGGACCAGGCCGCCGCCGTAGCTGCCGATCCAGAGGCTGCCGTCGGGGTCTTCATGCAGCGAGCGCAGGAAACGGGTGCCGAGATCCGCCTGTCGCCATTGTTCGACGATCCCGTCGTCCACCAGCCGATAGGCGCCCTGGTCGCCGACGAACCAGCTGCCGCCCTTGCGCGCCGGCGCCATGAAGGCGATCGCCATGCCGTCGAGCGCCGGCACCTGCCGCGCGCCGGCGATCTCGCCCTTCTCATCGACGTCCAGCCGCCACGTATCGCGCATTGTGCCGATCCAGTACGTGCCGTCGTCCGGGTTCTGCCAGACGCTCAGGCGACCGCGCTGCGACCACTCCCTGGCCAGGACCAGGCGGCCACCCTCCAGCCGGCCCAGCGTCCCGCCCCAGGTGCCGATCCAGAGCCGGCGCTGGTCGTCCACCAGCAGGCTGTGCACGCATTCGGTTCCCAGCGTGTCTTCCAGCCGCACGATCCGGACGGCGCCGTCAACCGTCCAGTGCCGCAAGCCGCCGCAGCCCATCCCGAACCACATCCCGCCCTCGCCGTCCTCGACCACGGCGATGCCGGGGGCGTTCATCTCGACGTCGGCCGACTGCATCAGGCCGATGCGCGAGTCGCGGATGCGCCACAGCCCCTGGGTATCGCTTCCGATCCACAGGTTGCCTTCGTCGTCGCGGTGGACCCGGTGCGCGTGCACCTCCGCCGGGATGGCGGCCAGCGGGACCATGCTGCCGTCGTCGTGCAGCTGCCGGATGCCGCCCGCGAGCGAATCCGACAGCCACAAGCGGCCGTCGTTGGACACCGTGACGCGGGTGTTGAGGGACACGTCGTCGCGAATCAACCTCCAGGCGCCGTCAAGGGTGTCGTAGCGGTACAGTCGCCGGGCATCGGTGACCACCCAGAGATAGCGTCCGCGGCCCTCCAGCACCGCCTGGATGCCGCGGTCGGGAAGCGGTATGTCGACCGCGGCATCCGCTCCGATCCGGGTCAGGCCGTGGGAGCCCGCCAGGTAGACGTTGCCGTCCGGCATTGGCGCCATGAAACCGAAGGCGTTGAAGACCGAATGGCGAATCCGGTATCGCAGCGTGTCCAGGTCGAATTCGAAAACGCCCTGGGGACTCAGGACCCACAGTTTCCCACCGTCCACGGACGGACGGATCGCGCTGACCTGGCAGGTGCCGCCGCAGAAGTCGAGCGGGCGGAACCGGCCGGACTCGTACAGCGCGATGCCCGCGTCCTGCGTGCCGATCCACAACCGCCCGCGGCGATCCTCGTGCAGGGACAGGATGCGATTGCTGACCAGTTCCCCGGGACTGGTGCGGAAAGTCTTGAACGCATTGCCGTCGAAGCGGACCAGTCCGCCGTAGGTGCCGATCCAGAGGTATCCGTCGCGCGCCTGCAGCAGCGCGTTGACGCTGGCCTGCGGCAGCCCGTCGTCGATGCCGAAATTGCGGTAGGAGTCGACGTAGACGGGTTCGACCTTGCCGATGGCGCCGCTTCCGGCCACTGCCTGTGCCGCCAGCGCCGGTCCGGCAAGGATTGCGTACAGCAGGCTCCGGATCATCGCGCGACAGCGGTTCGACTTTACCGGTACGGCCACTTTCTACCTTCAGCAACGGTGAACTGCCTGGCGGCACTCTACTGCATCGCTCCGATCCCGAACGGGGTCCGAGGCGATTTGGGGCCGATCGGGATCATTGCCGCCGTCCTGGCCGGAGAGGCCCGGGAGTGTTCGCAGGTCGAGGACGAACGACCCGCCGCTCCGCGCCGGCGGCAACGACCCGGCATGCGCGCGATCGCCTGCGGCCGGAGATGCAGGAGAACGTGCACCTGCGCGACCAGCGGATGCACGCCCGGAAGATGGAAGGCATCGGCCGGCCGGCGGTGTTGTCCGCGATCCCGACCGCTTGCCCGCCGGCGCCGGACACGCCGCGCGCTGCCGCGCCGGAACCCGTCATGGAGAGCGCACGCGAGCGCCGTCCGACGCGCAATCCGCCGGGCGGCTGCGGTCGGCCGTCGCCTGCTCGACTTCGTCCGCCTCGCCCGCGGACGGCGTTACGCGGAAAAGCCCCCGTCGCCGGGGGCTTTTCCTTGAAGTACCGCCTGTTCCGCCGGCTCAGAACTTCTGCGAGTAGCGGAAGTACACGGTCCGCCCGTAGGCGTCGTACAGATAGAAGTTCCACGGCCGGTTGTCGTAGCCCACCAGTTCCGGATAGCGGTCGCCCACGTTGTTCACGCCGAGGGTGATGGTGCCGTCCCACGGCGCGCGGTAGCTCGCGGAGAGATCGTGGGTGGTGTAGCTGCCCACGCGCGTGTTGGCACCGCCGGCGAGGAAGCCGAAAGCCGGTACCGTCGCCGGGTTCTGCTGGTCGCCGATGTGGTTGACGTTCCAGTTGGCGGTGAACTCGCCGAGGTTCCAGGTGTTGCGCAGGCTGGCGCGCGTATCGGGCGCGGTGACCCAGCCCAGGCGGTCCTTGACCGTCTCGCCGTCGGTCACCGTGTAGTCCAGCACGCGCGAGACCTGCAGCCAGTTCTCCAGCCTGCCGGCGCCGGCGAGGTCGAACCGGGTCCGCAGGTTGAAGTCCAGGCCGCTGGTTTCCAGGTCGCCCTCGTTGGCGTAAGCGGTGTTGATCTCGCGCACCGAGCCGTTCGAGCGCCGCAGCACCGAGGTGCCGGCGGGCAGCGGCATGCCGGCGTTGTCGAAGTTGACCAGTTCCTGGTATTCGATCAGGCGGATGCGGTCCTCGATCTCGACCCGGTAGTAGTCCAGCGTCAGGTTCAGCCAGTCGGTCGCGTCCCAGGCCACGCCGACGCTGTACTGCTTCGAGTTCTCCGACTCCAGCGTGGCGTTGCCGCTGGAATAGCTGTCGATCTGGTAGGACACGGCGTCCTCGTCCTCGGGGCCGTCGGCGACGTTGTCGTTGTTGGCGTCGCCGCCGCACTGCGCCGACGTGTAGCCCATCGACAGGCAGGTGCGGTAGTCCTGCACCTGCTCGGCGGAGAAGGCGCGCTGGGAGTGGATGTAGGTCAGCGGCGGCGCGCGGAAACCCTCGCCCGCCGAGGCGCGGAAGGTCAGGTTGTCCAGCGGCTGCCAGCGCACCGAGACCTTGGGCGAGACGTCGCTGCCGTAGTCGCTGTAGCGGTCGTAGCGCGCGGCCAGGGTGAAGTCGAAGTTCTCCAGCACCGGGAACAGCCATTCCGCGTAGGCCGCGTAGACCTGGCGCTGGCCCGCGGACGAGTTGCCCGCCGAGCCCGCGACCACGCCGGCCTCCGACAGCGAGTCGTAGATGTCGGCGTAGTCCTCGTCGCGGTATTCCGCGCCGAAGGCGAGCACGGACACGCCGCCGCCCATCTCGAACAGGTCGAGCGTGGCGTTCGCGTACAGTTCCTCGATGTCGTACTTGCCGTCGCGGCCGATGGTGGCGGTGAACCCCTTGATCACTTCCTCCGGGTTGCCGAAGGGATCGAACAGGTTGTACGACCCGTCGGCGGCCGCGGCCTCGGCCAGCGGCGTGACGATGTAGCCGCGGCCGGTTTCCTTGAACTTGGCGTTGCTGCGGCGCAGGCCGAAGTCGACGTAGAGGTTGTCGGTCGCCTGCCAGGTGAAGCCGAGGTTGAAGTCGACCACGCTGTTGTCGACGAAGTTGTCGCGGTTTCCGGCCGCGGCGTAGCGGTGGTAGACGAAGGCGCCCAGGCCGTCGCCCGGCACCGGGTCGTTCGGCGTGCCTTCGGCGACGAACAGCACGCCTGGCGTCGGCGCATAGCGGCCGAAGCTGCTGGCGCCGCTGTAGCTGGCCGCGGTGTAGACCGACCAGTCGTCGTTGATCCGCCAGCTGCCGCGCGCGAACAGCGACTTGTTCCTGACCGAGGCTTCGTTGGCCGCGACCGCGTTGAAGTCGAACACGCAGTTGGCGCCGTTGCGCCAGAAGTTCGGGTCGTCGCAGGCGTAGCCGGTCAGCGCGCCGCCGGCCTCGCCTTCCTCGCCGGGATCGGTCGCGCTCTCGAAGTAGAAGTTGTTGCCGTAGAGCGAGCCGCCGCGCACGTCGCCGCCGATCTGGTCGCGGGTGAAGACCATCTCGCGCGAGTTCATCGACGCGCCGAGCAGCAGGCTGCCGCGCTCGGACGAGGTGCCGAACACGACCGAGGCCTCCTCGGTGTCGCCGCCGGTGACCTTCGGCACGCCCTTGCCGTAGCGCACTTCCGCGCCCTCGTAGTCCCGGCGCAGGATGATGTTGACCACGCCGCCGATGGCATCCGAGCCGTACAGCGCCGAAGCGCCGTCGGAGAGGATCTCGATGCGCTCGACCGCGGCCAGCGGGATGGTGTTGAGGTCGGCGTTGGTGCCGGTGGACGGCGCGTACGGCGCGCGGCGGCCGTCGATCAGCACCAGGGTGCGGTCCGAGCCGATGCCGCGCAGGTCGACGTCGGCCACCGCCTGCGCCGAGCTGCCCGACTGCGGGCGGAAGTTGCCGAACGAGGAGAACGTGGCGTCGCGCAGCAGGTCGGACACGGACACCTTGCCGCTGGCGTCGATCGTCGCGCGGTCGATGACGGTGACCGGCACCGCGCCCTCGATGTCCGCGCGCGAGATGCGCGAACCGGTGACCTGGATGCGGTCGAGCGTCTGCGTGGCGTCTTCGGCGGACGCCTGCGCGGCGACCGCGAACGGGGACAGGGCGCAGGCAATGCCGATGGACAGCGTCGCGAACCGGCGGCGCGGCAGCCCGGGAATGGATGTCATGTGGGTACTCTCCGAATAATCGTTATGGGTGCGTTAAACGCGCCCATGACGTTACGGAGCTCACCCGGCCGCCGCTTGGCGCTGCATGTCGGGTCTGTTTGCCGGACTTGCCGGGAGGGCGGCGTCGCGCAGCCGATGCAGCGAAGGCGGCACGCCGAACTGCGCGCGGAACGCGCGCGAGAAACTGCAGTTGTTCTCGAAGCCGCAGGCGGCGCCGACCTCGCTGACCGACAGCCGCGTCCGCAGCAGCAGTTTCGCCGCATGCCGCAGGCGCATCCGCGCCGACGCCGCCTGCGGACCCTCGCCGTACAGCGCATGGAAGGTCTTGGTGAAATACCAGACCGAGACGTTGCTCAGCCCGGCCAGTTCCGGAATGCGCACCGCGCGGTCGAGATGGCCTTCGATGTACATCCAGGCCCGCTGCATCCGGCTGAACACCTGGCGCTTGCGCCGCAGGGAGCGGCCCGGACAGCGATCGACGAGGCCACGGTAGCCGAGCTGCTGCGCGGCGAGCAGCCGCAGCAGCTGGCCGAGCGGATGACGATCGACCTCGCGCCGGCGGATCTCGTTGCGATCGTACGCGGCGCATCGGCGCCACAGGCCCAGCGCCGCGGCGCGCATGCCCGGGGCGGCCGCGCCGATCCCCGGGAACAGCGTCATCTGCGCCGACTGGTGGAGCTGCGCCTGCATGGACGCGGTCAGCGCGATGCCCACGACCAGCGCGCCGGGACCCGCGTACAGCGTCGGGCGCGCGTCGCGCTCGAGCGAGATCCATTGCCCGGGCCCGAGTTCGAAGCGGCCCTCCCTGCATTCGACGTCGAGGCCGCCGCGCAGCACCAGCCACACGGTCGCGACCGGCGTCGACACCACCAGACTGCCGCCGCGGCTCAATACCGCCAGGCCCGGCGACTCGTCGCAACCCGGGGCCGCATCGAGATCGAGCGCGCCGCCGCGATCGCTCCAGACCGCTTGCATGTCCATGGCCATCTCCTTTGGGGAATCTGGCCACCTGTTTGATCCAGTCGAATCCGAAACTCAGGAACGGCAGGCGAAATTTTGCCGAGATTGCACCGGTGCGCATCCGAAAGTCATGCTTCCCTCGTCCGTGCCCGTGACTTCCGGCATGGCTGTCGCGGTCGTCATGATCGTTACGACGGCAACTGCATGCCCACGGGCAGCGCCGCCCAGCCGATGTCGATGTTCTGCGTCATCGGCAGCCCGACGTACAGCCACGTCGCCGCGCCGTCCACGCTCGGCGAACCGGCGATGGCGACGCCGTCGCGGGAGAGGCAGGCGCCGGACGCGACGGTCCCCAGCAAGGGGCTCCACACCGTCGCGCAGCCGCCGCCGGGTCCGTTGTAGTACAGCGTGCCGCCGACCACACCCCAGTGGCGGTAGTGCTGCGGCGCCGGATACTCGCTCGAGACCTGCACGATGTGGCGCAGCCCGGCGTCCGCGCGCCACAGGCCGATCTTCGACGGCCGCGTGAAATAGATGTTGCCGCCGATCGCATCGTGGCGCGCG
>JAFAEU010000137.1 GCA_023423855.1 Pseudomonadota bacterium
GGGCCAGTATATCCCACCCACCTCCGCATGCACGCTGCGGCGCGCCATCTCTGCGTGCCCGGCCGCGTCGGCGGGGCGGCTGTCCTGTTTCGTCGCCATCCCGCGCATCAGCCGTCATCACCCGGCCGCACAAGGATCCACGCACATGAACGCCCTTCGCCGCGCGCTGCCCGTCGCAGCCGCCAGCTTGCTCGTCGTCGTCCCCGCCAGCGCCCAGAAGGCCTCCGGTCCGGAAACCCGGGTCTGGATCGACGTCGCCACCCACCACATGGCCGGCATGCCCGACATGGGCCCGCTGGGCGGCCTGGCCGGCCGGGTGATGGGCGGCGGCAAGGAGGAGCTGCGCTACCCGACCGCGCGCTACACGGCCGGCCTGGGCGGGCAGTACCTCGACGTCGCCCTCCACAACAGCCTCAGGCCCGGCGTCGAGGCGCAGCATGCGATCCCCGGCGGCCTGAAGCTGGGCAAGTCGCTGCCGCTGGTGCCGCCGATCGAGGAGCCCGGCACCCGCACCACGACCCCGCACCGGCCGGAGACGATCGACATGGAGGTCACCATCCACGAGTACTGGGGCTGCGGCGCCACGGTGCGCCCGGGCCAGCCGAAGACCTTCAAGATGAAGATGCAGGGCGGCGCCATGCAGACCAGCGGCAGCGTGTCGCAGGGCAAGTTCGTCCCCGACCGCGAGATCGACACCACCCCGGCCTACGCCCTCTGGCCGAACCGGAAGAACGGCAGGCGCGTGCCCGACGGCGCCCTGCTCGCCGGCCCGCACCGGATCAGCGGCGACGGCGTGCCGGCCTCGCTGCAGTTCGAGCTCGGCGGCAACGCCGAGTTCATGCCGAAGATCGCGCTGCGCACCCAGGGCCAGCCAACCGACGCGATCGCGGTGACCTGGCGGCCGGTCGACCGCGCCCGGGCCTATTTCCTCAACGGCTTCGCGATGCAGAACCAGAACACCATGGTGCTGTGGAGCAGCGCCGAGACCGCCGGCGCCGGCCATGAACTGGTCCAGTACCTGGGCGGGTCCTACATCGACCGCTGGCTGAAGGAAAAGGTGCTGCTGCCGCCGTCGACCACCAGCTGCACGATCCCCAAGGGCATCTTCGCCGCCAGTGGCGGAGCAGCCGCACAGGGCGACATGGGCGGCATGGGCACGCTGGGCATGATCGCCTACGGCCCGGAGACGCACCTGGTGTGGCCGCCGAAGCCGACCGATCCGGAAGCACTGAAGCAGTGGGACCCGGAATGGAACGTGCGCGTGCGCACCAAGTCCACCGCCAACGCGATGCTGGGCATGGATTTGGGCGGCATGGACGTGTCCGCGTCCGGCGACGACGGTGACGACGATTCCGAACAGCCGCAGCAGGAGGAAGGCAAGGGCAAGAAACTGCTCCGCGGCCTGCTGCGCAATTTCTGACCGTCCCCGCCCGCCGCAGGGCAATCCGTTTCCTTCGTCCTTGCCGGCCAGGAGGTGTCCCGTGTGGAAGTGGAGTCTGTCGATGGCGGCGCTGGTGGCGCTGGTCGGGTGCTCGCGCGGGCCGGATGAGCCGTCGGCCGCAGCGTCGGCCATTCCCGGCCAGGCGGAACTCGACAGGTGGATGGCCGGAGGCATGGAGCCGGTCGCGCGTCGGTTGGCGGTCGGCGACTACTTCCTGCACTACCACCTGATGCGGGAGACCGGCGTCACCGAGGCGCTGGGCGGAGAGGAACAGGCCATCGCGGCGCTGAAGGCGGTGGGCGAGGCCCACGAGCGCAACCTGCGCTGGGGCGAGCGGGAGGCGCCGAGGATGATCCCGGCCTCGTTCACCGGCGAGGGCATGGAGGCGGGCATGTACGGGTTCGGCGGTGCCGCGCTCGTCGGCGCCATGGCCAACCAGCTGATGCAGGACACGGACTTCGACACCTACGTGCGGTCCGAGGTCGAGCGGGTTTCCGATCCCGCCACGCAGATGCCGGAAGTGGGCACGTCCCTGCTGGAATCGGGCGAGGTCACGGCGTCCGGGAACGGCGAATTCCGCACCGAGAAAACGGATGTCCATCGGGACGGGGAGGGAAATGAGACGGGCAGCGAGACGACGACGGCCGAAATCGACAAGGACGGGGTCAGCGTCACCACGGAAGAAAAATCCAATGGCGCGACGACCAACAAGGCCACGATCAGCATCGACAAGGACGGCAGCCTGAGCATCGAATCCAACGTCAAGGAAAAGGGCATCGAGGGCAAGATCAAGGTCAAGGTGCGCATGGACAAGTGCCCGGACCCCGACGGCAAGGTGACGCTCGTCATGGTCGTGGACTCGCAGATGGGCGTGGTCGGCAAGCCCGGCACCGGCGGCACCGTGCATGCGGAATTCGAGTACGAGCGCTGGCTGGACGACGATGCCCACCTGATCAAAAGCGACGAGAAGATCACCTCGAACATGCGCCTGCAGGTGGGCGGCAGCGAAGGCGGCCGCAAGACTTCGTTCGACGTCAGCATGGGCCTGAAGGACGGCGAGGGAAGCTTCACCGAGCACGGGACCGAGGGCCTCAGCATCTTCCGTCCCGCCGAAACCAGGTACGCGAACGACGCGATCGCCGGCATCTACTCGTTCCTGAACATCATGGCGGGCATGATGGTGGACGGTATCGGCAAGGGCGCCCCGTGGGAATCGGGCCGCTGCGTGAAGCTGGAACTGACCACCGATCCGCACAAGCGCACCGGCCAGCGGCCCAACACCGCCTACGACATCGAGGCCAGGCCGCGCGCCACGCTCGACGGCCTGCCGACGGGCGGCACCGTGCGCGCCACCCTCAGCGGCGACTCCTCGCTGGTCCCGTCCGACACCAAGGTCGATGCCGATGCGACGTTCGGCTACGCCAATCCGGCGGAAAAAGACAAGAAGGCCGGCATCGACTTCGAGGCGCGCAGCAAGCGCGGCGTCGGACGCGCTTCGCTGGCGTTCGATACCGAGGAGAAGAACTCGTACCGCATCGACGCCATCGGCGACTGTACGGGTCCGTGGGATGTCTGCGACGTCACCAGGCCGTTCACGTTCGCCGTCTGCGGCGGCACCATGACGCACACGCCCTCCGGCGAGCATGGCGGTTCGTACACGTTCAGGCACAGCGGCGTGCCCGGCGACGGCAGGTACTCGCTCAGCGGCGAGAAGGAACTGCTGTCCGCCGTTTACCAGGGCCAGACCTGCCCGCCGCACATGCGCTGCATCAGGACACCGCCCGGCCACGCCACCTGGACGAAGATCGAAGATTGCGGGGACTAAGGCATCTTCGGCCCGGCCGCTCGTATCACGTCGTCCCCGCCGCGCCGGGTCACATGCCGAGCCTGCGGGCCGTCGATTCGGCATCGGCGCGGCTGACCTCCTGCGGCAGCACTGCCTCGCGCAGCACCGGCAGCGCCTGGTCCAGCAGGCCGCGCGCACCGGCGCGATCGCCGCGGTCGAGGCGTACGCCGGCCAGGTCCGCGCGCATGATCGCCAGGTCCACGGGCAGCGCGCCGTTCGCCTGCTGCCGTTCCAGCGCCTGGCGCAAGCTGCGTTCGGCGGCGGCGTGGTCGCCGCGCATCGACTCGAACGCCGCCTGCGTGCGCAGCGCATGCGAGAAGATCGGGTGCGTGTCGGCCACCAGGCCGGTCCACATCGCACGCGATTGCGCGAGCAGCGGTTCGCCCTGCGCGGGATCGCGCATCCGCCGCGCCAGCACCACGCGCTGCCAGATCACCAGCGCATGCTCGACCGAACCCTCGCCATCGAGCCGCTGCGCCAGCGCCTGCAGCCGCCGCAGGCGTGCGTCGGCGTCGGCGAAATCACCCGCTAGCGCGAGGGTGCGCGCATGGCTGCGCTCCATCCGTCGCCTGGTCGCATCGTCCTGCGGGATCCCCGTCGCATCGAGCAGGGCGATGCATTGCGCGAACAGGTCCAGCGCGCGCGCGTAGTCGCCGGCGCTCTCGTAGACCGACGCCATGTTGTT
This sequence comes from Pseudomonadota bacterium, assembly GCA_023423855.1. GTDB lineage: Bacteria > Pseudomonadota > Gammaproteobacteria > Xanthomonadales > Xanthomonadaceae > Luteimonas. The sequence continues at coordinate 3,973 of JAFAEU010000137.1, forward strand.
GAGGCTGATCGCCCGCTCCACCGGCGCATCCGCCGCCGCCGACCAGACCCGGGTCGACTGCGCCATGGCCTCGATGGCCTCGCGATAGCGCCCCTGGTTGTTGAGCACGATGGCCAGCGCGTTGAGCAGTGTCCCCATGCGGCTGCCTGCATCGCCGACGGACCGGCGCTGCAGTTCGATCGCCTCGCGGATGACCGGCTCCGCCGCGACCGGGTCGCCGTTCATGTCCAGCGCCTCGGCCTTGGCCCGCAGCAGGTTCACCCGCAGCGGTGCCTGCGCCGGCACGCCGCGCGCGTCGGCGAAGCCCAGGCCCGCGTCGGCCAGCTGCAGCGCGCGCGCGTAGTCGCCGCTGAAGTTGTACAGGCCGCCGAGCATCTGGTGGGACTCGATCACGACATCGATCGGCGGATCGGCCATGGTCTTCGCGGCATCGATGACGGCCTGCCAGTCCGCCGCGGCCTGCTCGTGGTCGCCGGCGTAGTAGTGCCCCGCGCCCAGGAAGGCCCGCGCGTACAGCTGCTGTTCCGGATCGCCGGGCGCGAACCGCTCGCGCCACGCCGCCGCGCGCTCGGCCAGGGCCAGGCTTTCGCCGCCGCGGCCGACGCCGTTGAGCACGGCGGAATAGCTGGACAACGTGTCCGCAAGCGCCACGGCCTCCTCGCGGCTGGTCGGTTCCACGTTGGCGAAGCCGGCTTCGAACAGCGGCGCCGCGGTCTTCATGTCGCCCAGCGAGTGGTAAAGCTCGGCGAGCATGCGCTGCACCGGCTGCCGCACCTGCGGATCGACCGCGTCGCGCTTGTCGAGTTCGGCGCGGGCATGGTCCAGCAATTGCCGCACGCTGACCTCGGTGTCCATCGCGTGGTCGGGCGACGCCGCCGACAGCGTGTCGCTGAGGAACGCCAGCGCCGCACGCGCGTTGGCGCCCTCGCGCGCGGCGACGCGGGCCTGCTCGCGCGCTTCGCGCGCCTGCCACAGCGCCGCGCCGGTGCCGGCGACGAGCGCGAC
>JAFAEU010000241.1 GCA_023423855.1 Pseudomonadota bacterium
TGCGCGCCGACGAAGCGCTGCGCGCTGTCGGTCATCGCCACCTGGACCTCGGCCCCCGCGTCGCGCAGCCGGCGCACGAGTTCGGCCGCCTTGTACGCGGCGATGCCACCGCACACGCACAGCAGCAGGCGTTGTCCTCGCAGGCCTTGCGCGGCTGCCATCGTCGGGGAATTCCTACGCCGGATCCGGGCCACAGCTTACCCGATGGCGGGTGGTCGCCCGGCGGCGCGAGGCGGCGCGCAGCGCTGCAATGGCGTCAACGCTGGCGGCCGGACCGAGCGCGTCCCGACGCGAATTTCCCCTGTTCCGCCGGGCCGCCCCGCCGGTCGCCAGCGCCCCTTCCACGAACCCATCGCCATGCACATCCGCGACTGGCCCAGCCACGAACGCCCCCGCGAAAAGCTGCTCGCCCGAGGCGCGGCCGCGCTGTCGGACGCCGAGCTGCTGGCGATCTTCCTCGGCTCGGGCCTGCGCGGACAGGACGCGGTCGCCACCGCCCGCCAGCTGCTGAACGCCCATGGCCCGCTGCGCCGGCTGCTGGAGCTGTCGCCGGGCGAACTGGCGAAGCTGCCGGGACTCGGCCCGGCGCGCGCCAGCCAGCTCTCGGCCGCGCTGGAGCTGTGCAACCGCTGGCTGGCCGCCGGCCTCGAGCGCGGCGAAGCCCTGACCGATCCCGCCTCGGCCGGCCGCTACTTCGCCCAGCGCCTGCGCGCGCAGGCGATCGAGGTCTTCGCCGTGCTGTTCCTCGACACCCGCCACCGCGCGCTGGCGTTCGAGGAGCTGTTCCGCGGCACCATCGACGGCGCCGAGGTGCATCCGCGCGAAGTGGTCCGCCGCGCGCTGGCGCACAACGCCGCCGCGGTGATCGTCGGCCACAACCACCCGAGCGGCAATCCGGAGCCCAGCGCCGCCGACCGCGCGGTCACCGCGCAGCTCAAGCAGTCGCTGTCGCTGGTCGACGTGCGCCTGCTCGACCACTTCGTCATCGGCGACGGCGCGCCGGTGTCGCTGGCGGCGCGCGGCTGGGTGTGAAGGCCGGACACGCGGGGCCGCTCGCGTACAATATCCGGCTGCAGAATCCGATACGCCTCCCGTGAAATCCCAGCTCCGCGGCCTGATCGAGCAGGCCATCGCCGCCCTGCGTGACGCAGGCACCCTGCCCGCCGATGCCGCGACGCCCGACTTCGTGATCGAGCGGCCGAAGGATCGCGCGCACGGCGATTTCTCGACCAATGCGGCGATGCTGCTGGCAAAGCATGCCCTGAGCAAGGCCGAAGGGCCCGCGAAGTCCAACCCGCGCGCGCTGGCGCAGGCGCTGGTCGACGCGCTGCCGGTGAACGACGACGTTGCTGCGGTCGAGATCGCCGGACCGGGCTTCCTCAACTTCCGGCTCGCGCCGGCTGCCTGGCAACGCCAGCTGCGCGCGGTGCACGCGGAAGGCGAACGCTACGGCCGCAACGACAGTGGCGCAGGCCGCACCGCCGGCGTCGAGTACGTCTCGGCCAACCCGACCGGCCCGCTGCACGTCGGCCACGGCCGCGCCGGCGTGATCGGCGACTGCATCGCGCGCGTGCTCGAGGCCAACGGCTGGAACGTCAAGCGCGAGTTCTACTACAACGACGCCGGCGTGCAGATCAACAACCTCGCCATCTCCACGCAGGCGCGCGCCAAAGGGCTCAAGCCCGGCGACGACGCCTGGCCGGCGGACGCCTACAACGGCGACTACATCGCCGATGTCGCGCAGGCCTACCTGCGCGGCGACAGCGTCGAGGTCGAGGGCCACGTCGTCACCGGCGGGCACGATGCCGACGACCTCGACGCCCTCCGCCAGTTCGCCGTCGCCTACCTGCGCCGCGAGCAGAACGCCGACCTCGAAGCCTTCGGCGTGGCGTTCGACGTGTACTTCCTCGAATCCTCGCTCTACAGCGACGGCAAGGTGGAAGAAACCGTGCGCGAACTCGTCGCCCATGGCCACACCTACGAGGACGGCGGCGCGCTGTGGCTGAAGACGACGGACTTCGGCGACGACAAGGACCGCGTGATGCGCAAGTCCGACGGCACCTACACCTATTTCGTGCCGGACGTCGCCTACCACCTGAGCAAGTGGCAGCGCGGCTACGAGCGCGCGATCACCGAGCTCGGCGCCGACCACCACGGCTCACTGGCGCGGGTGAAGGCCGGCCTGCAGGCGCTCGACAAAGGCATCCCGAAGGACTATCCCGAGTACGTGCTGCACCAGATGGTCACGGTGATGCGCGGCGGCGAGGAAGTGAAGCTGTCCAAGCGCGCGGGCAGCTACCTGACCCTGCGCGACCTGATCGACGAGGCGGGAAGCGACGCCGTGCGCTGGTTCCTGGTCGCGCGCCGGCCCGACTCGCAGCTCACCTTCGACATCGACCTGGCGCGCAGCCAGTCGCTCGACAACCCGGTGTACTACGTGCAGCTCTCGCACGCGCGCATCTGCGGCCTGTTGCGCCAGCTGGAAGAGCGCGGGCTCGCGTTCAGCCTCGACAACGGCCTGGCGCAGCCGCCGGATCTCGACGACGCCTCGCTGCGCGACCTGCTGATCGACCTCTCGCGCTGGCCGGAGATCGTCGCCGCCGCGGGCGGGCAGCTTGAACCGCACCTGATCGCGGCCTACCTGCTCGAACTGGCGCAGGGCTTCCAGACGTATTACAACGACCATCAGTTCCTGGTCGACAACGCCGACGCGCGCGACGCGCGGCTGGCGCTGGCGCTGGCAGTGCGGCAGGTGCTGGCGAACGGACTGCAATTGCTGGGCGTCAACGCGCCCGAACGGATGTAGGGGCAGCAGCAAGATGGCGGCAAGACGTGGCAAATCCCAGGCAAGGCGCAACGGCGGCAACGGCCTGCCCGGCTGGGCGTGGATGATCCTCGGCATCGTGATCGCGCTGGTCGCGGTGATGGTGCTGCCGAAGTACCTCAAGTCCGAGGGCCGGGACGGCTTCTTCCGCCCGCAGCCCAATGCGGCCGCGCAGCCGGCGGTCAGCGCGATCGACGAAGGCGACGCGCCGCCGGACGATGCGCCGCCGCCGGCACGGCGCCCGGCCGCTGCCGCCGCGCCCGCAACCGACACCCCGGACTACGACTTCTACACCGTCCTGCCCGAGCAGGAAGTGGCGATGACCGACGCCGAACTCGCCGCCAGCGCGCGCGAGGAGGCCGAGCGCCAGCGACGCACGCTGGCTGCCCAGCGTCAGCG
>JAFAEU010000338.1 GCA_023423855.1 Pseudomonadota bacterium
GGGTGGGGTTGCGGCGCGCGGAGCGGTTGCCGAAGGTTCATCGCGTGCGGCCCGGATGGGCCATTCCATGCAGGTTTGCCGGGTTATCCTGCCCGGATGCTGCATCTCGCCTCGCGTTCCCCCCGCCGTTCCGAACTGCTGGCCCGACTGGGGCTGGAATTCGGCCTTCTCGATCTCGACGTGCCCGAGCAGCGTGGCGCCGACGAGCCCGCGCTGGACTACGTGTCGCGCGTGGCCCGAGAGAAGGCCGGCGCCGGCCTGCTGCGGGTGGTGGCGGTGCCGGATGCGCTGGTGCTGGGCGCCGACACCGAGGTGATCCTGGACGACGAAGTCTTCGGCAAGCCGGCCGATGCCGACGACGCGGCACGCATGTTGCGCCGGCTCTCCGGCCGCACGCACACGGTGGCGACCGTGGTCTGGCTGGTCTCCGCCGGCGACGAACGCCACGCGACTTCCATTTCCGAAGTCACCTTCGACACGCTGGACGAGGACCGCATCGCGCGCTACCTCGCCACCGGCGAGTGGCAGGGCAAGGCCGGCGCGTATGCCATCCAGGGCGCGGCCCAGGCTTTCATCGCCCATCTTTCCGGCAGTCATTCCGGGGTGATGGGGCTTCCCCTGTTCGAGACGGCCGCCCTGCTGCGCGGCTTCGGGCAGCCGGCATGAGCGAGGAGATCCTGGTCAACGTCACCCCGCGCGAGACCCGCGTCGCGGTGGTCGAGAACGGCATGCTGCAGGAGCTGCACATCGAGCGTGGCTGGCGGCGCGGCGTGGTCGGCAACATCTACAAGGGCCGGGTGCAGCGGGTGATGCCCGGCATGCAGGCGGCCTTCGTCGACATCGGCCTGGAGCGCACCGCGTTCCTGCACGCCAACGACGTGGTGCGCCCGCAGTCCCCCGAATCCGACGAGTCCGACGACCAGGCGCTGCCGGTGCCGCCGCCGACGCGCCCGGTGACCGAGCTGCTGCGCGACGGCCAGGAAGTGATCGTGCAGGTGGTCAAGGACCCGATCGGCAGCAAGGGTGCGCGGCTGACCACGCAGCTGAGCATTCCCTCGCGCTACCTGGTGCTGCTGCCGCAGTCGCGCGTGATCGGCGTGTCGGCGCGGATCGAGGACGAGGCCGAGCGCGCGCGCCTGAAGGGGCTGGTCGCGGAACTGTCGTTGCCGGACGCCGCGCTCGGCTACATCGTGCGCACCAACGCCGAAGGGCAGCCCGCCGAGGCGCTGGGCGAGGACCTCGCCTACCTGTCTCGGGTCTGGAACATCGTCGGCCGGCGCTCGCTCGAGGCGCCGGTGCAGACCTGCATCTACGAGGACCTGAGCCTGCCGCTGCGCGCGGTGCGCGACCTGATCCGCAAGGACGTGGAGAAGGTGAAGGTCGATTCGCGCGAGACCTTCGACCGCCTGCAGGCCTTCGTCGCCAAGTACATGCCGGTGCTGGCCGAGCGCATCGAGCTCTACACCGGCAACCGCCCGATCTTCGACCTGTACGGCGTCGAGGACGAGATCCAGCGTGCGCTGGACAAGCAGGTGCCGCTGAAGTCGGGCGGCTACCTGGTCATCGACCAGACCGAGGCGATGACCACGGTCGACGTCAACACCGGCTCGTTCGTCGGCCAGCGCAACCTCGAGGAGACGGTGTACCGCACCAACCTGGAGGCGGCGCAGGCGGTCGCGCGCCAGCTGCGGCTGCGCAACCTCGGCGGCATCATCATCATCGACTTCATCGACATGGTCGACGACGAACACCGCCGCCAGGTGCTGCGCACGCTGGAGAAGTCGCTGGCCAAGGACCATGCCAAGACCACGGTCTACGACTTCTCGCCGCTGGGCCTGGTGGAGATGACCCGCAAGCGCACGGTCGAGAGCCTGCAGCGCCAGCTGAGCGAGGTCTGCAACGCCTGCAGCGGCCGCGGCATGGTCAAGACGCCGGAGACGGTGACCTACGAGGTCTTCCGCGAGATCGTGCGCGCGGTGCGCCAGTTCGAGGCCGAGCGCCTGCTCGTCATCGCCTCGCCCAAGGTCGTCGCGCGGATCACCGAGGAGGAATCGACCGCGGTCGCGGAACTGGAGGAGTTCCTCGGCAAGTCGATCCGGTTCCAGGCGGACGAGCAGTACCTGCAGGAGCAGTTCGATGTCGTGCTGCTTTGAAGCCGTGATTGGTGATTCGTCATTCGTGATTCGAGGAAGCAGGAGCTTTTCACGAATCACCAATCACCAATCACCAATCACGGCGCCGTCATCGGCGCTCCTCCGATGACGACGTCCCTGCGCCGCCGCCTGCGGCTTGCGCGCCGCGGCGCGTGGTACGCGGTTGCCGTGCTGCTGGTGCTGATGGCGCTGGTCGCGGGGGCGTTGAGCCGCCTGTTGCCGCTGGCCGAGCGCCATCCCGACCGCGTCGCGGCGTGGCTGGGCGAGCGCGCCGGGCGGCCGGTGGCTTTCGACCGGCTCGACACGCAGTGGACCCGGCGCGGCCCGCTGCTGCGCTTCGACGGCCTGCGGGTCGGCGAAGGCGACGAGGCGGTGCGCATCGGCGCGGCGGAAATGCTGGTGTCGCAATATGCCGGCCTGCTGCCGGGACGCTCGTTCACCGAGTTGCGCCTGCGCGGCCTGCAGCTGACCCTGGCGCGCGAGGACGACGGCCGCTGGCAGGTGCGCGGGCTGCCGGGCGACGGAGACGCGGCGGGTGATCCGTTCGCGGCGCTGGAGTCGCTGGGCGAACTGCAGGTGATCGGTGGCCGGCTGACGATCGACGCGCCGTCGCTCGGCATCGAGACCACGCTGCCGAAGATCGACCTGCGCCTGCAGGTCGACGGCAACCGCGTGCGTTCCGCCGCGCGCGCCTGGATCAGCGAAGCGGCGCAGCCGCTCGACCTCGCGGTCGACATCGATCGCCGCCGCGGCGACGGCCGCGCCCATGCCGCGGCGATGCGCGCCGACCTGGCGGCCTGGGCGCCGCTGCTGCATTTCGCCGGCGTCGGCGCGGAAGCGGGCCAGGGC
>JAFAEU010000344.1 GCA_023423855.1 Pseudomonadota bacterium
TTTACAACGGCGAAGCCGGTCAATCCAAGCGCTTGATAAAGCAAGATTTCTCACTGCGTTCGAAATGACAAGTTCGAAATTTCCAGCTACCAACGACCAACCACGAACCAGAAACATCGTGCCTACAGCGGAAACACGTCGCGGCTGAAGCGCAGGACGTCGGGCGCCGCGGCGCCGTCGCGGCGGACGATGATCTCGAAGGCCAGCGTGTCCGGGGGCGTGACCCGCACGGTGCCGGCGTAGTCGATGAAGCCGTCGCTGCGCACCTCGCGCAGGGCCACGTCCTGCGATACGCCGCGCAGGTCGCGCACGCGTGCCGTCACCTGCGCGGGAAGCGAAACCTCTTCGCCGGCGGGCCCCTGCCGCACGCCGACCAGCAGCAGCTGCGCGCTGCGGCCGGACACCACGCCATAGCGCTCGGCGATGGCGCTGTTGAGTGTCGCGGTCGGCGCGAGGCTGGCGTGGATGCGCACGTCGCCGACCTGCAGTTCGGCCGGCTGGCGCGCGGCGTCGGCATGCGCGGCGAGCTCGCCGGTTGCGGAGGGATCGCGCCCGCAGCCGGCGAGCAGGCCCAGCGCGGCCAACGCCGCGCCGGCACGCAGCCATCGCGACCGGCGCTCAGTCATTGGCCGCCGACAGCTCGCCGCCGCGCCGGGTGGCGGCATGGATGGCCCGTGCCACGAGCTCGCGGAACCCGCCGGCCTCGAAGGTCTCGATCGCGGCCTGGGTGGTGCCGTTGGGCGAGGTGACCCGCCGCCGCAGTTCGGCCGGCGGCTCGCCCGATTCGATCAGCATCCGCGCGGCACCGAGCAGGGTCTGCTGCGACAGCGTGCGCGCGGCGTCGGGGGTAAGTCCTTCGGCGACGGCGGCGGCTTCCATCGCCTCGGCCAGCAGGAACACGTAGGCCGGGCCGCTGCCCGAGGTGCCGGTGACCGCGTCCATCAGCGCCTCGTCGTCGATCCAGACCGTCGGCCCGGCGCTCGCCAGCAGCCGGTCCGCCCGTTCGCGGCCGCCGGCGTCGACCCGGGCGTTGGCGTACAGGCCGGTCACGCCGGCGCCGAGCAGGGCCGGCGTGTTGGGCATCGTCCGCACCACCGGCAGTCCGCCCCCGAGCCAGCGGTCCAGCTGCGCGGAGGTGATGCCGGCCGCGATCGAGACCACAAGCGGGCGCCCGGCCTGCGCGGCCCCGGCCAGTCCGGCGCAGACCTCGCGCATGACCTGCGGTTTGACCGCGAACACCCAGGTGCCGGCCCCCGCGACGGCGTCGGCGGCGTCGGCGAAGGCCTGCACGCCGAAATCCGCGACCAGTGCCTCGCGCGCCTGCGCGTTGGGATCGGCAATGCGCACGCCGGCCGGGTCGACGCCGGCGGCGACCAGCCCGCCGACGAGGCTGCGGGCCATGTTGCCGCCGCCGATGAAGGCGATGGACGGGGAGGATCCGGGCGAAGCTGTGACGGTGGACATGAGGCTGGAGTCGGCGGAAAGGACCGCAACCCTACCGCGTCGGCGGTCGTCCCTGCCAATCCAAACGGGTCAGGCGGGATCGCGCGACAGGTAGCGGCGGCTTCCTGGCCCAGGGGCTTCGAGAACTGTCATTTCGAGCGCAGCGAGAAATCTATGTATTTGAAAAACCGAGGTTCCTCACTACGTCCGGAACGACAGATGCGGGGCTGTCGGAGAATTCCGTGCCGTGCCCGGGAGCCGGCGCGTATCGCGGCCAAGGCCGCGCCCGTGACTCCCCGGCGCAGGCTGCTCCCGCATGGGCCGCGAGCGAGTGGCCTTGGGAGATCGGGCCATGGAGGGAATGCTCGCGCGGGACCCTGGCCCGCCGGGGGCGCCAATGACGTTTCAATTCCTTGCGGGACCTCGTGCAGGGCGCGTGCTGGCAAGTCCGGATATCCGTTTGAAAGGGCTGGAATTGTGATCCGCGTACAGGGCTATACTGCCGGCCGGGGATAGGCTGTCGCCAGCGGCATGGGGCGCGCGGCCGCATCACATCACATTGCAGCGTCAGGGGAGCTTGCATGGATATCGCCGAACTGTTGGCGTTTTCGGTCAAGAACAAGGCGTCCGACCTCCATCTGTCGGCGGGCCTGCCGCCGATGATCCGGGTCGATGGCGACGTACGGCGGATCAACATCCCCGCGCTCGAGCACAAGCAGGTGCACGCGCTGGTCTACGACATCATGTCGGACAAGCAGCGGCGCGACTTCGAGGAATTCCTCGAGACCGACTTCTCGTTCGAGATCCCGGGCCTGGCGCGCTTCCGCGTCAACGCGTTCAACCAGAACCGCGGCGCCGGCGCGGTGTTCCGCACGATTCCGTCCGAAGTGCTGACGCTGGAAGACCTCGGCTGCCCGCCGATCTTCCGCGAGCTGATCGAGCAGCCGCAGGGCCTGATCCTGGTGACCGGCCCGACCGGCTCGGGCAAGTCGACCACGCTGGCGGCGATGGTCGACCACATCAACAAGAACGAGTACGGCCACATCCTCACCATCGGGGATCCGATCGAGTTCGTGCACACCGCGCAGAAGTGCCTGATCAACCAGCGCGAGGTGCACCGCGACACCCACGGCTTCAACGAGGCGCTGCGAAGCGCGCTGCGCGAGGA
>JAFAEU010000348.1 GCA_023423855.1 Pseudomonadota bacterium
GGCTGCGGATGCCCGAAGCGGTTGCCGTGCCCGGCCGAGGCCAGCGCCAGCCGCGCTCCGGTCGTAGCGACGAAGGCCGGATCGGAGGATCCGCCGCTGCCGTGGTGCGCGATCAGCACCAGGTCGCTGCGCAGCGCGTCCGGATCGCCGCGCACCAGCAGGCGTTCGACCACCTCCCCGATATCGCCGGCAAGCAGCGCGCTGCCATGTGCGGACTCGATCCGCAGCACGCAGCTCGATTCGTTGCGCAGCGGCGGGAAATGCACGTCCGGATGCAGGAATCGGAAGGTCACGCCGTCGACCCGCCAGCGCGTGCCCGCCAGGCAGGGGACGCTGCCCTCGATCCCCGAATCGCGCGCCGCGAACACCGGGCCGGTGTCGAAGCGCCGCTGCACGGCGGCGAAACCGCCGGCGTGGTCGGCGTCGCCGTGGCTGACGATCGTCCCGTCCAGCCGGCGCACGCCCAACGCATGCAGCGCCGGCGCCACCACCCGCTCGCCGGCGTTGAAGCCTTCGGGCACGGCGGGTCCGGCGTCATACAGATAAGTGTGTCGCGCCGTGCGCACCAGCACCGCCAGCCCCTGCCCCACGTCGAGCGTTACCACGTCGAATTCGCCGGTTCCCGGCAGGCTGCGGTCCGGCCACAGCAGCGGCAGGAACAGCAGCGTCGCCAGCGCCTTGCCCGGCACACCGCGCGGCAGCAGCAGCCAGAACGCGCCGATCAGGGCCAGCGGCAGCGCGAACCAGCGCGCCTCGGGCAGCCACCACAGGGCCGCGCGGCCGGACGCCAGCCATTCGAACAGGGGCCACGACAGGTCGAAGCACAGCGCGGCCAGCCGCCAGACCGCCCCGCCCCATCCGCCGTGCAGCGCCTCCAGCCCGGTGCCGAGCAACGCCAGCGGCACCACGACCAGGCTCCACCACGGGATCGCGACGAGGTTCGCCAGCGGCCCGGCCAGCGAAGCCTGCCCGAACAGGATCGCCGTCAGCGGCAGCAGGCCGAGCGTCGCCACCCACTGCGCCGACAGGAAACCCCGCACCAGCGGCACCGCCTGCACCTGCGGCAGGCACCAGACCAGCCAGGCCACGCCGGCGAAACTGAGCCAGAAGCCGGCGGCCAGCACCGACAGCGGATCGACCAGCAGCAGCGCGATCGCCGCCAGCGCCAACGAGTCGGCGACCCCCGTGTGCCGTCGCCACAGCCGGGCCAGCACGACCACCGCGACCATCAGCACCGTGCGCACCGTCGGCAGCGCGAAGCCCGCCACGGCGGCATAGCCCACCGCCCCCAGCAGCGCCCCGGCCGCGGCCACCTGCGGCCGCGGGACATGCCGGCCCAGCGCGGGCAACAGCCACCACAGTCCGGCCGCCACCAGCGCCACGAAACCCGCGACCAGACCGACGTGGAAGCCGGAAATCGCGATCAGGTGGGTCAGGCCGGTGGCGCGCAGCGTTTCCCAGTCGACGTCGTCGAGCGCACGGGTGTCGCCGAGCGCGAGCGCGCGCACGAAGCGCGAAGACGGCCGCGCGACCGAGCCATCGATCCGCGCCGCGATGCGGTCGCGCCAGCCGTCGATGCCGGCTGCGCCGCGCGTCCGCTCGAACGGCTGCGCCTGCCGCACGTAGCCGGTTGCGGCGATCCTGCCGGCGAGCATGTGCTTCTCGCTGTCGTACCAGCCCGGGTTGCGCAGGCCGCGCGGCGCGCGCAGCCGCGCGGTGAAGCGCCAGCGGCTGCCGGGTTCGAGTTCGAGCCGGGGCGAACTGCCGGTGTCGCGATCGTCGTACCACGACAGCCGCAGCAGCCGGCCGCGCAGGAACGCGGTCTGCGATGCGTCGCCATCGACCCGGAACAGGAAACGCGTCCGCCGCGGCTCGTGTTCCGGCAACTGCACGACGCGGCCGCTGACCGCGAAGTCGCCGCGCTCCTGCACGACCGGCAGCTGGCGCGACAGCACCCATCCGGCATGCAGCCCGAACAATGCGACGCCGACCAGCATCGCGCCGGCCGGGCGCCTCCAGTCGGTGAACCGCCACCAGCCCCAGGCACCTGCGCCCAGCGCGACAGCGAGCAGGAAGACCGGTGGCAGCGCCGGCAGCCGGGAACAGGCAAACACGCCGGGCACGAGCAGCGTCGCCACGCCGATGCCGAAAGGCGGGACACGGACGCTGGCGGATGGCGGACCTTCCATGGTCTGGCGCATCGGGGTGGGGAAAGCGGGAACCATCGCCAGTCTCGCACCGGCCGCCGCCGCGCGGCATCGGGAATCACGGGGCGCTGTCGTAGGAATAGTCCTGCGCAGGGGCCGGTCTGCCGGACAAAGGCGTCATCCCGAGCGATGCGAAAGGCAACACGCCGGATGATGTTAGCCCGAGCGTAGCGAGGGATCTGCCCTTCATCCCCATTCGCGATCGGGCCTATGGAATGGCGTGGGTCGGTCCCTGTATCAAGTTCGGGGCAGGCTCTACGTGGCCGACGCCATAACGCCGACGGTCGGGTGTCGGGGGCGTAGCCCCGACCTACACACTCGCGATCAGAATCCATGGAATTGCGTAGGTCGGCCCTACATGGCCGACTCCCGGACCGCCGATGGCTGGACGTCGGGGCGCAGCCCCGACCTACGGATGACAGGCCTGCGACGCGACGGCGCGCTTCACTCCCGCTTCACCGCAACCGCATCGCCCGGACACCCGCGGCCGCCAGCCTGTCGCCATCGCAGCATGGGCAAGGCGGCACGATGGCGGGTGGAGGCAGTCCCTGGGACGTGGTGGTGGTCGGCGCGAGCTTCGCCGGCGTCGCCTGTGCGCTGGCGGCCCGGCGCGCGGGCCTGCGCGTGTGCGTGCTCGAACGCAAGCGCGATCCGGGCATCCGCCTGCACACCACCGGCATCATCGTGCGCGAGGCGGCGGAAGGGACCGCACTGGCGCGTATTCCCGGCGCGTTCGTGAAGCGGATCGGGGGCGTCCGCCTGTATGCGCCAAACCTGTGCAGCATGGCCCTGCAGTCGCACGACTACTACTTCCTAGCTACCGACACGCCCGCCGTCATGCGCTGGCTGGCCGGGGAACTAGAGCGCGCCGGCGCGGAATTGCGGCTGATGCAATCGTTCACCGATGCGCGCCGCCTCGACGCCGGCTGGCACGTCGATGGCCTCGGGACGTGCCGCTGGCTGGTCGGCGCCGACGGCGCGAAGTCGCGGGTGGCGATGCGCGCGGGCCTTGGGCGCGTGCGCGAGTTCCTGTACGGCATCGAGCACGAGTTCGACGGCGCCGCGCTGCGCGAACCCGATCGCCTGCACTGCTTCATCGACCACGGGCTGGCGCCGGGCTACATCGGCTGGGCGGCGCAGAATCCGCGCGGCGTGCAGTTCGGGCTCGCGTTCCGGCACCGGCACGACCGCGCCGGCGTGCCCGACATCGATGCCCTGCGTTCCCGCGCCGGCGCACTGCTCGGCCTCGAACCCGGCCGGTCACCGACGTCCACCCGCGCCGGCCTGATTCCCTGCGGCGGACCGGTGCGCCCGCTCGCCGCGCCCGGTGTGGTGCTGACCGGCGACGCCGCCGGCATCGTCTCGCCGGTCACCGCCGGCGGCATCCATTCTGCGTGGAAGCACGGCGAAGCCGCCGGGACGGCGATCGCGGCGCACCTCCTCCACGGCGGTCCCGACCCGGCCGTCGTCGCGGAGCGCGCCGCACCGCGATTCCGCGGCAAGCGCCTGCTGCGCTGGGCCTTCGACCGCCTGCAGTGCGACTGGCCGGTCGATCGGCTCATCGGCACGCCGCCGCTGCGCTGGGC
>JAFAEU010000413.1 GCA_023423855.1 Pseudomonadota bacterium
TTCGCGCGCAGGTAGTCGACGAACTCGAATGCAAAGGCGTGCTTCGCGTCCGCGACGCGCGTACCGCGGGCGATCGGCAGCCAATGACTGTCGTCGAATGGCGGAAAGAACGCATCGGCGTCCACAACCACCGTGTCGACGTGGGTCAGGTACATCTCGACCGCGAACGGAAGCGCCAGCGCATAGATCTCCGCGCCGCCGATCACGCACAGCTCCCCGGTGCCCTGGCCATCCGCAATGCGCAGCGCCTCCTCGATCGACGCCACCGCCTGCATGCCCGCGAACGGCACGCGCCCGCTGCGCGTCAGCACCAGGTTCAGCCGCCCCGGCAGCGCGCGTCCCAGCGACTCGGCGGTCCTGCGCCCCATCAGCACCGGCTTGCCCAGCGTCAGCGCCTTGAAGCGCTTCAGGTCGTCCGGCAGGTGCCACGGCAGCGCGTTGCCCTTGCCGATCGCGCGGTTCCGGTCGAGCGCGGCGATCAGCGAGATCCGCATCGCCCGTCAGACCGCGACCGGCGCCTTGATCGCCGGATACGGGTCATAGCCTTCGATGGCGATGTCGTCGAAGGTGAAGCCGAACAGGTCGGTCACGTCCGGGTTCAGCCGCAGCTGCGGCAAGGGCCGCGGCGCACGCGCGAGCTGTTCGCGCGCCTGCTTGTAGTGGTTCGAGTACAGGTGCGCGTCGCCCAGCGTGTGCACGAAGTCGCCCACGCCCAGCCCGGTCGCCTGCGCCACCATGTGCGTGAGCAGGGCGTAGCTGGCGATGTTGAACGGCACGCCGAGGAAGATGTCGCCGCTGCGCTGGTACAGCTGGCAGCTCAGCTTTCCGTCGACCACGTAGAACTGGAACAGCGAGTGGCAGGGCATCAGCGCCATCTGCGGCAGTTCGGCCACGTTCCAGGCGCTGATGACGAGGCGGCGCGAGTCGGGATTGCGCCTGATCTCGTCGACCAGCCACTGCATCTGGTCGACGTGGCCGCCCTTGCCGTCGGGCCAGCGCCGCCACTGCTTGCCGTAGACCGGGCCGAGTTCGCCGTGCTCGTCGGCCCACTCGTCCCAGATGCTGACCTTGTTGTCCTTGAGGTAGGCGATGTTGGTCTCGCCCTTCAGGAACCACAGCAGCTCGTGGATGATCGAGCGCAGGTGCAGCTTCTTGGTGGTGACCAGCGGGAAACCTTCGCCCAGGTCGAAGCGCATCTGCCAGCCGAACACGCTGCGCGTGCCGGTGCCGGTGCGGTCGGATTTCTCCGCGCCGTGCTCCAGCACGTGGCGCAGCAGGTCGAGGTACTGCCTCATGCCTTGCCCCCGGCGGCGACCGGCCGCAGCGTCGGCGCGCTGCGCGACTTCCATAGCCAGTACAGGCCCAGGGCGACCAGCGGCAGCGACAGCACCTGGCCCATCGTCAGCCAGCCAAAGGCGAGATAGCCGATGTCGGCGTCGGGCACGCGCACGAACTCGACCGCGAAGCGGAACACGCCGTATAGCAGCGCGAACAGCCCGCTCACTGCGTAGCGCGGCCGCGGCTTCGACGAGTACCACCACAGCACCGCGAACATCACCAGCCCTTCGAGGCAGGCCTGGTACAGCTGCGAGGGATGGCGCGCGAACGGGTCCAGCGCGCCCGACGCGAACTGCGTGCGCAACTGCTCGGCGGTCCAGCCGGCGAACTGCGGGTCGGTCGGGAACACCACGCCCCAGCCCGCCTGCGTGTACTTGCCCCACAGCTCGGCGCCGATGTAGTTGCCGATGCGGCCGAAGCCCAGGCCCGGCGGCACCCAGGGCGCGACGAAGTCCATGACGTCGATGAAGTGCAGCTTCTGCCGCCGCGCCCAGAGCCAGGCCGCGACCAGCACGCCGAGCAGACCGCCGTGGAAGCTCATGCCGCCGTCCCACACCCGCACCAGCATCAGCGGGTCGCGCAGGAAATCGCCGAACGAATAGAACAGCACGTAGCCGATACGCCCGCCCAGCACCACGCCGAGCATGCCGTAGAACATCAGGTCGCCGAAGGCGTTGGCGTCGACGCCGGGCAGGCGCCCGGCCGCGATCCGGCGGCGCCCCAGCCACCACGCGGCGAGGAAGGCCAGCAGGTACATGATCCCGTACCAGTGGATCGCCGGATGGAAACTGCGGCCGAACAGTTCGAACGCCGGGAACTGGATCGCGATCGGGTCGATCTGGTGCAGGTGGATCATGAAGCGGTTCGATCCTCGGCGGGCAGGCGCCTATTGTGCCCGACCCGCCCGCCGGCGACACCCGCGCTCACAGCAGGTGCGGCCGGTTGGGCAGTTCGTCCTCGTCCGGCTGCGTGCCGTCCTGCGGGAAATGCGCGGCCAGCAGGTCCGAAACCGCTTCGATCCCGGCGATCGCCGCGCGCTCGTGCTCGCCTGCGCGGAAGCGTTCTTCCATGAGCGCGCAGATCGCGCGCCATTGCGCGGCGTCGACGCGCCCGTCCAGGCCGCGATCAGCGACGATCTCGATGGCGTGGTCGGCGAGCAGTACGTACACCAGCACGCCGTTGTTGGCCGCGGTATCCCAGACGCGCAGGCAGCCGAAGGCCTCGTCGGCGCGCCGGCGCGCATCGACCCCGCCCAGCACCTGGCGCGCGCCCAGCGCCGATTCGATCGCGAAGCACACTTCGCCACGATGGCGGCGTTCGCCCGCCGCGATCGCCTCGGCGATGCGCGCCAGACTGTCGGCCGGGAACCGCCGCTGCGACGGCAGCGTGCACCAGTGGCGGAGCAATCTTGCGACGCGGCCCACGTCACCAGCTCCCCGACGCGCCGCCGCCACCCGACCGGCCTCCGCCGCCGGACCAGCCACCGCCCGACGATCCGCCGCCAAATCCACCGCCGCCCCAGCCGCCGCCTGACGATCCGCCGCCACCCCAGCCACCGCCGGAGGATCCCCCGCCCCAGCCGCCCCAGCCGCCATGGCGCGCATAGCGGCCGGTGGACACCGCCATCAGCCCCACCAGCAGCCCGAGCACGCCGCCGGCCAGCGCCGCCACCGGCAGCGACGACACCAGCCAGGCCACGCCGCCCGCCGCCGCGCCGCTGAACAGGCCGCGCAGGGCGGCCGGCGTGCGCTTGCCGAACAAGCCGCGCACGAAGCTGGCGGCGATGAAGGCCGCCACCAGCGCGAACAGGAAATCGCCGCCGCCTTCGGGCGCCGCGCGGTGCGTGCTCACCGGCTCCGGCAGGGGTTCGCCGTCGATGAGCCCGACCAGCACGCCGGTGGCGTCGACGATGCCGCCGGCGTAGTCGCCCTCGCGGAACCTCGGCACCAGGTATTCCTGGATCACGCGGCCGGCGGTGATGTCCGGGATCGCGCCCTCCAGGCCATAGCCGACCTCGATCCGCACCTTGCGGTCGTCCTTCGCCACCACCAGCAGCACGCCATCGTCCACGCCCTGTCGCCCGGGCTGCCACTGCTCGAACACGCGCACGGCGTAGGCCTCGATCGTCTCGGGCTGCGTGCCCGGCACCACCAGCACCTGCAGCTGGCTGCCCTTGCGCTCGCGCAGCGCCAGCGCCTGCCGTTCGAGCTGCGCGCGCGTGGCCGCGTCGAGCGTGCCGGTGGTGTCGACCACCGGCGAATCGAGCGCGGGAATCGCGGCCTGCTGCGCCCACGCCGGCGCGGTGCAGGCCAGCAGCAGCGCGACCAGGCCCAGCGCGCGCAACGGGCGCGTCATCGCGGAAACGTCAGTTGGCCGGCGCGGGCTGCTGCGGCTCGGGCGCCGGGGCCGGCGTCGCGCCGAAATCGACCGCCGGCGCCTGGCTGATCTGGGCCTCGTTCTCGACCGTGAAGTTGGGCTTGGCCTTGTGCCCGAACACCATCGCGGTGAGGTTTGCCGGGAACTGGCGGATGGTGGTGTTGTAGTCCTGCACCAGCTGGATGTAGCGCCCGCGCGCCACGGTGATGCGGTTCTCGGTGCCTTCGAGCTGGGTCTGCAGGTTGAGGAAGGACTGGTCGGCCTTGAGGTCGGGATAGTTCTCCACCACCACCATCAGCCGCGACAGCGCGCCCGACAGCTCGCCCTGCGCGGCCTGGAACTGCGCCAGCGAGGCCGGGTCGTCGGCATCGACGTTGATGTTGCCGACCTTCGCCCGCGCCTCGGTCACCGCCGTCAGCACCTGCTGCTCGTGCGCGGCGTAGCCCTTGACGGTGTTGACCAGGTTCGGGATCAGGTCGGCGCGGCGCTGGTACTGGTTGAGCACCTCGGACCAGCCGGCGGACACCGCCTCGTCCTTCTGCTGGATCTGGTTGTAGCCGCAGCCCGACAGCAGCAGCGCCAGCAGCAGCAACGCCACTACGCGGAACGGGTTGATCGAACGCATGGCCAGGCTCCTTCGGCACGGGCGGGGACGCGCGCATTGCACCCCCGCGCGGGGGGCGGCGAAATGGGCGCGCCGCGGGCCGCCACGGGCGGTCAGAACAGTTCGCCGCGCCGCCGTGCGTTGCGCTTGGCCCAGAGGTTGAGGACCTCGACCAGCACCGAGAAGCCCATCGAGC
>JAFAEU010000084.1 GCA_023423855.1 Pseudomonadota bacterium
AATTACGCGAAAGTCACTGTCCGATCGTTGCTCCATGTTCGCACCGATCTCTCTTCCTGACTTCTGCTGAAGCGGAAGCGCCAGCTTTGCGAAATACCGGCCTGCCTGCCCCTCGCTCTTGTGCGCATATTTTCCAGTGACGGCATTCAACGCGTCCAGCTCTCTCTGTAATTTCTTTTCGCTCATACAGATTCGCGTCCCAGTGCGGCAAGATTGCCTGCCATCCGGATCGACGAACTTGTATGGATTACTGTTCCCATACCGATAGCGATTGAAGGCGACGATCGGCTGCCCGTGGGCTGCCACGGGATCAGTACTCAGAAACAGTCCAAGCTGCGGATCGTAGTAGCGCTGAACACTCTGACCCGGCGCGGGTTCCGCCTGTTGCTGCGATCAACCCTTGATGCGGTGCGGCCTGCGTTGCCGTTTCGCCCTTGATGCACCTCCTGCCGTTCTCGCCGAAGCCCTTGAAGCGACTTTCGGCCACCATTGCCGTGGCGTCAAGAACGCTGCCCACCCGTTGCCCACAACACACCCGGCGCAGGGGATGGATAGACCATCCCCATACACGCCGGGACGGCGCTGCGCGCCGGTTGTGGACAACGCGTGGACAGCTTCCCGCTTCGATCAATTGGCCGGCTGTTCCTTCACCTGTCGAACTTCATGGATTGACGCATCGCCAATGGCAAACCGATACAGCGCCTGCCTTTCCGCATCCGGCCGCTGCACGCCCTCCCAGCCATCGGCGGCAAACACGCCTTCCAGGTCCTGGATACGCTCTTTCATTTCCTCCAGCGTCTCCGGCTTCGTCAATCTGTCCACATTGATCTCCTGTATTGAGTGAAGAATTGACCTTCTGCATTGCAGCGAATTGAACACCCCGAAGCGGGGCCGATTTTCCGCCGTGTCCTTAACCCCGCGAAGCCCATACACCATACGCACCCTGCCGGGTGTGCAAGTCACTGACTTCGTTGACCTTTCCGGACGCGTCACGATTTGGCGGTCATACGCAGGTACTACAGCCTGCCCGCAAGCCCTTGATCGGCCACGGATCGGGTTCGTACCGCTGTCATACCCTGCTATCGTCGCAGCGCATGAGAACTTTCAGCGTCAAGTTCCCCAAAGACCAGGCCGTCATGATCGAAATGCTTGCCGCCGACAGCGGGCAGACGATCAGCGAGTTCATCCGCGAACGGGTGTTGGCACGGGAGGACATGCGCGAGGAATTGATGGTGCTGCAACGGATGGTGGTCGCGCTGGCTGCCGAGGCGCGATCACCGCATCCTGCCGACTCGGCTTCCCCCGCCGACAGCGCCCTGCTGCTGGAAACGGTCCTGCGCCTGCGCGCCCTGTCCAACCCGACCGCGACCGCCGCCATCTTTGCGGAAATGAAGCGTCAGGGCGTGATGCCCTACGCGCCGCAATAGCCGAGCCATACATCAGTCGAAAGACTGACATACCCAAGGCTTACAGATTGGAATAGCCGCTTACTCCTCGCCCGGCTCCCGCAGCAATCGCGCCGCCGGATGCGTGGCCGCGTGAACGGCTTTCAGGCGAGCAATGGAGACGTGCGTATAGCGCTGGGTGGTGCTGATCTGCGTATGCCCCAGCATCTCCTGCACGTGCCGAATGTCGGCCCCGTTGTCGAGCATGGCGGTCGCCATCGTGTGCCGGAACAGATGACACGCGCCGCGCTTGGTGATGCCGGCCTGCTGGAAGTAGTGGCGCACCCGCCACGACAGCGCGTCATTGGACAACGGCTGACCGTCGCAGTTGAGGAACAGGTGCTTTTCGTCTGGCTGCTTGAGCAATAGCGGCCTGGCCTCGCGCTGGTACTTCTGTATCCACGCCAACGCCCGTTCACCGAGCGGCACGAACCGATCCTTGCGTCCCTTGCCGAGCCGCACATGCAGGGTGCCGTGCGACGGCTCCACGTCGCTCATGTGCAGCCCCACCAACTCGGCCCTGCGGATGCCAGTGGCATAGAACAGTTCAAGAATGGCCCGATCCCGCAGGCCGTGGGGATCGGCAATGTCGGGCAAGGCCAAAACGGCTTCGACTTCCTCTAGCGTCAGCGGCTCGCGCAGGTCGTTCGTGCGCTTGGGCAACTCCAGGTCGGCGGCGGGATTGGATTGCACCACACCCTGCCGCACCAGCCAGCGGAAGAACATTTCCAGCGTGTAGAGCGCCACGATCTGGCCGTTCAACGCCATCGGCTGGCCGTTGGCCTTGCGGTAGCGGAACAAATAGCCTTGGAACTGCTCCACGTGGCGGTGCGTGACCTCGTCCGGGCGGTCGATGCCGCGTTCGCTGCACCAGCTATGGAAAAGGGCCAGCCGGCTGCGCCGGGTGCGCTGGTCGGCCTGGCTGCGGTGCTGGACGCACAGGGCCTCCAGGTAGCGCCGTATCCATGCCGACAGGCTGTCCGGGTGCGACGGGGCCAGCAGCAGGGTCAGGCGTTCGGTACGCAGGCCGGCCATGTCAGCGGCCCTCCGCGTGGCCGTTCAGGCAGGCAGCCTTGCCGGCCCGTGGACGTGCGTCTGGAGCTGTTTCCTTGGCTGTGGGCCGCAACGCCTTGTCCGGCTTGGATTTTTTGGCGGTTTTGCTACCCCGCGCAGGGGCCGCATCCCCACCGCGACCGGACCGCGCAGCCCCCGTGAGGTTAGGGGTTGCACCCCGCGAGGTTGCCGTTTTGCCCCGCGCAGTATGAGGCGAGGCCCACAAAGCGGGTTCGGATTCCTCAGTCTCCGCCATACCCAGCCCCATCAGCTGCGGGGCATCGCTGTCGGTGTCGCCGTCGAACAGCAGACTGTACGCGAAGCGCTGGCCCGGCCTGCCGCCGTGGACGGCCACATAGTCCAATTGCACCAGCCGATCCAGGTGGACACGCAGCTGCGTGTCGGACAGACCCAGCGGCCCGCGCACGTCGCGGCGGGTGAAGCGCACCGCTGCCCGCTCGATGCCCTGCACGCCGGCCCGCTCGGCCACCCAGTCATCGAGCGCCGTCAGCACGCGCCGCGTCTGCGGCGGCAGTTCATCCAGCGACCGCCCCAGCACCGCGTGCGCCAGCCGGTTTGCCAAGGCAATGTCCTCGCGGGTCACTTCGACATACTCGACCGCCTGCCCCTCGACCTCCAGCGTCCGCACGGGCCGCTGGTACTGGTGCAGCAGGGCGATGGCGTCGATCAGGGCCAGGTACTTCACGTGGTCCCGGCGCAGCCGCACCCGGTCGCTGGCGAAGGTCAGGGACTCGGCATAGGGGTTCACCACCGCCAACGGCCGCAGCAGGGTCTGTGCCGCCTGATGGGCAGCCAACACCTGATCGCCCCGCACCTTCGACTGCAACCCCGCCAGCGTCCGGGCCTGCCGCTGGCGCTGCTGGATCGCCGCCGTCTGCTCCGGCGTCTCGTTGATGGTCAGCACAAGGCAGCGGTTGAGCAATTCCTCGTCGATGTCGATGGCCGTGGTGGTCAGGCATAACATCACCGGGCCTTCGACTCGGTAATCGGCGGTGACCAGCTTGCCGGTGGCTGGGTCCTTGCCGGTCGAGGCGATGGTCAGCTCACCCTGCGACTGGAGCAGCTTCAAGGCATAGGCGGCCTGCCGGACGCCTTCCTCTTCGGCAATAGCCAGAATCTTGTGCCGCAGGTCGCCTTCTCCGAGGTAGAACAGCGATTGCCCGGTCATGGCCGAGTAGTGGACGCGCTGACGCTCGGGCATCAGCGACAGCAGCGCATCCATCAGGGTCGATTTACCGGCGGCGGACGTGGACTGGATCAGCACGGCCAGCGGCTTGTCCAGCAGCCGCGAGGTCATCGCCAGATAGCCGACCAAGGCGTTGACGTTCTCGCCCACTACGCCGACGGCTTCCACGTCCGCCACGATGCGATCAGGCAAGGCCGGATCGCGCAGCAGGGCCAGCCCCGCCGCTTCCTCGTCCTCGGTCAACAACGGCGCATCGGCGGAGGCATCCGGAGCCAGTGCCCCACGGATGGCCTGTTCCTGTAGCGGTTCCAAGGCCAGCACCAGCGCAGAGAGGTCGCCGGTGATGACCGACTCGGCCACGCCCAGTTCCAGCGCGGCCGCCTTGGCAAACGAAGTGCGGGCGCGGGCCAGGTACAGATCGAGCGTGTCCAGATGCAGGCGTTCGCCGGACGACACCCGCAACGTGATCTTCAAGGTCTCGGCCGACAGGTTCCGCGACAGGCCGCGCACGCGATAGGCACGTGGGCCGCGAACGAAGCGCACATCGTCCTCGCCGGCAATTTCCAGAGAACCGCTGACAGGGAGGGCACCCGATAACGGCATCGACAGCGCCGCATCCGCAGCGGAACCCGGTGACGGGGAACCTTCGGGAGCGTGGGACATGGGCGCGGCCTCCTGCGAAAAGCTGTCAAGAGCGACAGCGGGTCATAATTCAATCTCAGTATCACGTCGATATGGCGTTAGTGTCAACGCCGATATGGATAGACGAAAACGCCGGAAGTGCAGTTTTTGAGGCAAGAAGTACGAACGGATTACGTCCTTACTTACTGACTTAAACAGCCAATTACGCAATGACGCAAGACAGGTGCCGCCAGCGGGAACCACCTGAAAGATGGAAATATTCAACTCAATCAATTACGCCATATCAGCGTATCATCGACGCCGATCCGTCAAACCGGGGTTAGCGTATGGGCACCGTAGAAGCACGACACAGCGTTGCCATGACACCAGACGAGAAAGCCTTCTTCCGCGAGCTAGGCGCACGCATGGCCGAACTGCGCCGCGACCAGGGGCTGACGCAGGCGCAGTTGGGCGAGCTGATCGGCGTGAGCCAGCAGCAGATCGCCTCGTTCGAGATCGGGCGCAGGCGCGTTCCGGTGTCGCTGCTGGCGTCGCTGGCGACCGGATTGGCGGTGACGGTCGAAGAACTTATCGGAGCACCGGGACGGCGACCTGCCGGCAAGCGAGGGCCAGCTCCGAAGCTGCAACAGCAGCTGGAGCGGATCAGCCAGCTGCCAAAGGCCAAGCAGAAGATGGTGAGCGAAGTGCTGGACTCGCTATTGGCACAGGCTGGTCGCTAAGCAGCGTCACAACCCGAACAACGACATGACCCGCAGACGCGGGCCTTGTGCTTCATGGCGACCACCATCCGCAGATCAAAACTCTCCTTGGGCATGAGGCGGGTTCAATCTGCCTTGCTCGGCTTCTTGAACTGTGCTTCAACCTGTGGTTTCAAGTCGGCTAACGGAAGTGGAGTGCATTCCGCATCTTCGCATGCCCTGATCAAGGTGAGGCCTGTCGAAAATGCCCACTCCATCGGATCACCATCAAACGATGGAATCAGAAGCTCCAAGTCACATGTGCCATCAGACTTAAGCCTTACTTTCATCCGATCTTTTCTAGCGCCCCCCGTTTCAATGGAGCTCTCGTAGCTCAGAAGGGTGAGTCCATCTGCATAGCCTGACTTGCATCCATTGACTTCATTTATTAGTAACTCAGACTCCGGCCTGAACCGTCCCCTTAATGACCAAGTTCGATCGTGTACGCGATCCGCGGACAATTCCCTTGTAACGACATAGGCTCCTTCCGCAATGCACCAAGCACCCTGCCAGAACTCACATCGCGATGGAGGAGAACCCACATCCTCGGCAGGGGGCGCAGCAGAAGCGCAAGCGACCATCAAGAGGGAAAGCGTTGTAACACACGCCACGGTAACAGATCGCATTAGCATCCTCCGTTCGCAGCCGATACGCCTTTTTCGCATGTATTCACGTTAGTTGGCGCGTTAATTATCTCTCTCAGCGTCTGGCTGTTTGCTGGCTGACCTGAAAGGTCCTTCATCACATTTGCTGGGCCGGGAATATCCGCTGGAAGAGTCACGTTATTCGCTCCAAGTCCCCCTTTGTACTGGTCGCCGGCCCCACCGCCATGCCCGCCAAGCTCATGTGAAACCGTCGCTGCTGTAGCAGCATTAGGGCCGGTCGCTCCGATAGTTATCTGATTTCCGCCGATCTTATTTGTCTCAGCACGTCCACTTTGGGTGACTCCCGCTGTGTCCTGCACCACGTTGATCGTGTTGATACCAGGGCCGGCTTGCTGGACCAGGACTGCCTGCGCGGTTACGGTCACATTAGTTCCGTTGATGCTAGTGGTGCCAGAGAAATCCTGCGCAACTTGTGCATTGATCTGCGCTGCCGTAACGGGCGATGGTACCCCGGTCAACACATAGGGAACCGTGAAAGTCACTTGGTCAGGTGCGGTCCAATGAAGCCGACCATCGCGGCCATCAGGATCGATGAACTTGTATGGATTGTTCCTCGCGTAGCAGTACCGGCAGAAATTTGTGAATGGCTTCTGATACGCGGTTATAGGATCAACACTAAGCATCTTCCCAAGCTCAGAATCGTAATAGCGCTGCTGCATGTAGTTCAGCCCCGTGGCCGCATCCTCCACATGCCCGGTGTACCCGATTCCGTTCCTCGGTATCGGACTTCCTGTCCGCAACGCCGGCTGTCCATAAGGCTCGAAGTACGTCCGTTCCACTTCGCCCCTGGCCTCGTTCGTCACCACCACCGGGCTGCCCAGTGCATCGGTGTGTTGATACCGCACTGTCACCGGCGTCCCCGTCCCGCTCGGCCGGCTTCGCTCGGCAATCAGGTTGTTGCCCAGGTAGATGAAGTCCTTGCGGGTCGTCAGCCCCTGGTCCTGCTGGAACACCAGCCTGCCGTCCAGGCTGTAGGCCGACCTTAAGGCACTGCTGCCGCCCACATAGCGGAAGGAGATCGCCCGGCGGCCATGCGCGTCGTAGGCATAGCCGTTCTCCCGCGGGGTTTCCACTCCCGACACGACTTCGGTGACCGCACGCAGCCGGTTGCCCAGGTCAAAGGTGTATTTCCGATTATTCCTGTCCTTGAGGTTCCCCTGCAGGTCGTAATCCAGCGACACCGCCGCCGGGCTGGCCGACCCCGTGCAGGCCGGGCCGGTGCGCACGACGCGGAGCCGCCAGGTGGTGTCGTAGCAGTAGTACTGGTCGCGCGCACTGCCACCCCCGGCCACGTGCACCCGGGTCAGGTTGTCCAGCACGTCGTAGGCATATGTGGCTGTGCCGAACATCGGGGTGCCTGCCCCGTTGCCGGACACGACCTGGGTCAGCCGGTCCAGCGCGTCATAGGTCATGTCGCGATTGCCGCGCTGGTTCCGGCCGGCGGCGCCGTCGGTGATCGCCAGCACGTTGCCGTGCTGGTCGTAGGCGTAGCTGTCGTCGATGAACTCCGTGCTGCCGTAAGCATCCCGGCTCGTGTCCGGCAGGCCACGTACATTCTGCGTCAGCGTATGCACGATGCCGTTGCCGTAGGTGAACTGCTTGAGCGCGCCGTTGGGGAAGTAGCTGGCATTGGTGGCGAATGTGCCTGCCCTGGTCGGCTGTCCCAGCGCGTTGGGTGCGAAGTCCACGGACGGGCCGTGATAGCCACCCGGCCAAGTGGTGCTGGTCAGGTGACCGTTGCTGTCGTAGGCATGCGTGAGATGGAACGTCCCCCAGCCCGTGAGTGCCTGCCCTTCATAGGTCAGCAGCCGCCGGCGGTTGTAAGTGTAGGTATTGACCACCTCGCGCGTGCCGTTGTCGTACGGGCTGGTGGCCGTTGCGGGCAGGCCGTCCGGAGTGTATGTCCAGGTCTGGTTGCCTTGGCCATCGGCAAAGCTGAGCGCCGTAAGACGGTTGCGGGCGTCATAAGCGCGCATCGCCTTGCGCGCGTTGATCGCCGTGGTGTTGCCGGTATCGCTGCACGCAGTGCCTGCCGGCAAGCCCGCCGCCGACCAGGTCAGGTTGCCCGCGCCGTCGTAACCCATCATCGTGGCGCCGGTCTCCGGCTCCACCGCCTTGCACAGCTCCTGCTTCGCGTTGTAGCTGTAGTTCCGGTCAATCCCCGTCCCGCCCGTCGGGTTGACGTTGTTGCTGCGCCGGATCCTGGTCGGCTTGCCGTAAGGGTCGCGGGTGATGTGGGTGAAGGCGCCTGCCGGATGCGTGACCAGGACCGGGAACTCGGTGGTCGGCTGGTCCCAGGCCATGTGGTGGGTCGTGGTCTTGTGGTTGCGCGGGTTGGTGACCTCGATCCGGAAGCCGTCCAGATACTTCGTGGTCGTGGTCAGCTGGCCCGTGCCTTCCCAGTCCTGCTTGACCTGGAGCGGACGGTTCAGGACATCGTAGGTGGTGTGGCTGCCCGTGAGCGTGGTGGCCGCGTAGTTGCTCAGGCTCGCCATCGGATAGGACTGGAACGCCTGTCGTCCGGCCACGTCGTAACGGGTGACGGTGACGCTGCGCGTGGCGTTGGCCGTGGTGGTGTTCGTGTTGTCGAAGGTTTCCGCCACCACCGGGCGCCAGAGGGCATCGAGGTAGATGATCTTGCGTCCCGCCCCGGTCGCGACCGTATGCTGCCAGTGGCCCGCCGCCAGGCCGTACTTGGCGCTGGCGCTCTTGGCGAAGCTGGCCGTGGTGGCCGCCCAGGTGGTGGTGTTGCAGGTGTTGGCGGCCGCTTCGGAGGGGTAGGTGACGCTCGTGATCCGCCCCATCGCATCGTAGGCGTAGCAGGTCCTGGACCCCGTCTCGTCGGTCACCGAGGTGAGCCAGCCGTTGTTGTCGACGACGGCCGTTTGCGTTGCGCCCGAGGCGGCTTCGGGCGTTGCCGGATACTTGATCGATTGCGGGATGCCGCGCTTCCAGTTGCTCACCGTCGTGACGTTGCTGTTGCCGTCGAGGACGGTCTTGATCGTGCCGAGCTGGCCGCTGTCGAGCGCCGAGGTGTTGTCGTACGAGAACCTCTGCTCCAGCTTGTCGAAGCGGTATCGCTTCCACGGCAGCGCCTTCCAGCCGTATTCGGTCTGTTCCATCACCGAATCCGCCCCGTTGTCGCAGTACTCGTGTTCAGGGACGGACTGTACGCACGTTACCTTCTTCGTCTGGCCCATCACCCACAGTGCCGGATCATCGTGATACTCGATGGCCTCGATGCGGCTGTAGGTCTGGGCCTGTCCAGCAACGGGCAAGCAGGCCAGCAGCATGCAGGCAAGGTAAGGACGGTGTGGATGCCGGTTCATTCGTCGTTCCCCCCATCCGTCGGCGCCACCATGACGACGCCCCCCTGCACCACCACGGCTTTCACGTTGGAATAGTTGCCGCAACCGCTGCCGTTGCAGGCTTTCACCCGATAGCTGTAGGTGCCCTCCGTGTAATGCTCCATCTGCACGCTGGTCGCTGCGCCGGTGTAGGCGGAGTAGACCGTGCCGTTGAAGGTGTATTCGAGCATGTACTGGGTCGCGCCGCTGACGGCCGTCCAGCTGACCGGGAAGAGGGCGCCACGCCGCGCCGACGAAGGCGCGGACAAGGTTGGAACGCCCAGCGCCACCGCCGACACGACCGTGTTGGCGATCGTCGAATACGCGCTGCATCCGGCCGTGTTGCAGGCGCGAACGCGATAGTCGTAGCTGCCCGCGACCTGGCCGATCAACACCCTGCTGGTGGCGGATGCGTCGTGGATCTTGCTCCAGGCACCGCCGTCCTTGCGCTGATCGAGTTCGTAGCGTGTGGCACCGGACACGGCGGTCCAGCTGACCGTGTAGCTGCCGGTCGTGTTGCTTGGCGGTGCGGTCAGCGTGGGTGCCGGGGCGGGAGGCACGGTCACCACAGTCGTCTTGGTCGCCGACCATGCCGAACAGCCAACGAGATTGCAGGCACGCACCTGGTAGTTCCAGCTGCCGGACGCGTTGCCGCTGACCGCGGCCGTGGTGTTGCCGGCGTTGTGGATCGTGTTCCATGCGCCGCTGCCCAGGCGTTCGCGAAGCTCGTAGGCGCTGGCGGATGCAATGCTCGTCCAGGTGAGCGTGTAGTTGCCGGTGGAACTGGTGGCGGGCGCCGTGAGCGCAGGTGCCGATGCAGGCGGCACCACCGGGTCATTGCCTGTCCCGCCGGTCGAGACCGTGCTCGTTCGTTTTATCTTCAACGGCCGCGCAAGGCTGTCGAAGCAATAGACGCCTGCGGTCTCACATCCCTTTTCGACTTCCCAGACGAACGAGGCCCCATCCTGGAGGGTTTCCGTCTTCACCAGAGGCCGCGTGTACTCGGACGTGAAGCCTGCGCCGCGCGGCTGGGGGCTGGTTCCGATCTTCGCGGGATAGGGTTGTCCGCTGGTAGCGTAGTTGTAGGTGTGCAGGATGGATTTGTGAAGGTTGCTTGCGTCCGTTCCGACGGTATGGGCGAGCAACTTGCCCTCGTTGTAGCGGTAGCTGTTGCCGAACACGTAGCGTTCCCAGCGCCCCCCTGGCCCATGGATGACCGTGCCGCGGGTGCCGGCACAGCTGTCGCTCAGGCAAACGGGGTCCGCGCATGTCGTCGTCTGGCAGATCGGCTGGGACTGCCCTGGTGGGTATTGCCAGCTCCAGCTACTGCCAGACTCATAGGTCCATTGCATCGGCTCAACGCCGACGCCCTGGATCTGCTTGCTCCTGGCGACGAGCGACACCCAATGCACGGGGAATACGGGGAAATCGTCCCGGGTATCGCCGGACGGCGCACCGGGCGGCTGATAGTTCCTGCAGATACCCGGCACATTGGTACGTCCGAGCCAGCCGGAACCGACCACGAACGTCGCCGTGGCCCCGGAGGGATGGGTGATGCTGCCGGTGAAATCCTGCGGCAGGTGGTCGGTCGGAGTGAAGCAACTCCGCATGTCGTCGGGACCGCCCAATTTGTGAATGATCGCCGCCGACAGGGCGGCAAGATTCAAGGTCCAGTGGCTGCCGTCGGGCAGGGTCACTTTCGTCAGGCTGTTGCTGGTATAGGTGTACGTCCAGGTTCTGGCGCCATCGCTGACCGAAGAGACATATCCGCTGCCGTTGTACTGCAACGTCAGGCTGCGGCCGTCGTTGGAGGCGATGGCCGTCAGCCGTACCGGTTGGTTGTAGGCGTTGCTGTAGGAATATGTCACCCAGTTGCCGAATCGATCCTCCACCCTGGAGGCATACAGCACGTTCTTTTTCCGCGAAATGACCAGCGGCGGAGGCGGGCTGGGATGTCCGCTCACCCTGTATGACGGCTCCGAGTACTGCGCCATGTGATCGAGCCAGTACTTGTTGCCATTGCTGTCGATCGCCAGGAATCCCTGGCCGGACCCGTTCTTGATCGTGGACAGACAGCTGAAGTAGGTGTTCCCTTCTGTCACCCACCGGTAGGGCCCGCCCGAATCCGGCTTGGGCCTGGCGACATCGGCCTGCAGCATCTCGCCGCCGCCCGGCAATTCCGCCATGTTGCCGGCCCAGTACTCGTCGCCGGGGATCGAACCGACGCTTCCGACCCCGGGCGGTACTGCCTGCGTACAGCGGTTGTCGTGCCACGTCGGCGCGAATACGCCGTTGACGTTTGGAATATCGATCGCCCAGTCCGCGAACGGGCCTCGCACCCCGCCTCCGTAGTGCTGGCGATCGTAAATGGCCAGCTTGCGCACCATCGCCACCGGAAGGCCGCTGTTGCCCGGAATCGACACGTCCGTTGCCGAGAACGACAGCGCGCCGGTGTACATGTCGATCTGCTCGCCGAACATGCTCCCGGTATCCAAGGGTGCGATCTCGCGACCCCGTTCCACCAGCCGGTCGTATTCCTGCCAGGGCAGATTGCTTTGCGCCGCGGCGGAAAAGGAAGTCGCGCACAGCAACGCCAGGACATGGCTCGCGGATCTGATCACTTTGGACTCCCGCTTCCGGCAGACACGATGGTTTGCCGCGCGCCTTGTTCGGGAGGCCGGCCATGGCCTTGGTCCCCCGTTCCCCGATGAAATCGAGGTCCCGGGCAATGTGTTGCCCGGAACCGGAACCTCCGCAGCCGGGAAAGACAATGCGCCCGCATGCGGGCTCGTCTTGTCGTTGAACATGCTGCGGCCATCCAGCGGCATTGCCGCGGCCCTGCTCGAGGAGCCGCGCGGACTCCTGCCGCGGCTGGTTCCCGCCTGGGCCGCAAACAAACCGAGCCAGCCGACGATCCCCCGACATGCCTTGCGCATGCATCCCCTCCTGATTGGGTAAACATCCTTCCTTGCAGCGTGCCTCGTGGACGCACGCCAGTTGCCTGAAGCCGCGGCCTGCTTGCCCGCCAGCCCCGCAGCAACACGTCTTTATTGCACAAGCCCCGTCATGCCGGGCCGCCTCCCCGGCATCCCGCTTCACCGGCCAGCTTGCCCCGTTTGCGGATGACTCAACCATCCGAATCGGGCAGTGCCCAGATGCCGCCGGCGGAATATGACGCGCGCCGGAACGTCTGGCAAGCGGTGGGCGAGTTGGCGCCCCCCTTCGCATGGGGGATGCATTCCGTGATCCAGCCATCCTTCTGCCGCCAACAAATCCGGCGAGATATCCGCAGGACGGCGCAAGACCACGGCGTGCGGACGCCACCGGCCGGACACCCCGGCTAGGGCACGCCCTAGCTGTTCCCGGCGCCCGGCCACGCTAGCTTTGCCGTACCAGATGGTACGGAGACCGCCATGGGCGTCGGCATTTCACCCGTCATCGATTCCGGCTCGCGCTGGCAGCTGCCGCCGTCGGCGCTGTCCACGACGCCGCTGGTGTCGCCGATCACGCCCCATGGCGGCTATCGCCCCGAGACCAGCTACCACCCACAGCTCCAGTCGCCGGCCACCTCCCCCGCCGGCGGCACGCCGCCCTCCGCGGCCGGTGGCCAGTACGGCATCCCGTCCGGCAGCACCCTGCGCGACGTCACCAGCGGCACGCAGGCGCAGCCCTTCGACGTGACCCTGTCGCAGCTGGCGACCGCGGTCTACGGCACCCGCGGCGATCCGCCGGAAGGCT
Source organism: Pseudomonadota bacterium (assembly GCA_023423855.1). GTDB lineage: Bacteria > Pseudomonadota > Gammaproteobacteria > Xanthomonadales > Xanthomonadaceae > Luteimonas. Next base: position 12,835 of record JAFAEU010000084.1, read on the forward strand.
GGAGCGCGGTCACCGACCCGCAGCTGCAGGAACTGGGCGTGGCCGACCCGCAGGCCTGGCGCCTGCAGTACCTCGGCGCCAACGACAGCGTGCCGAGCAACGACCAGGAGTTCCGTGCCGAGGTCTACACCGACGGCGAGGGCAACTACGTGCTGTCCTACCGCGGCACCGCGGAGGGCGCCGAGGACTGGGACAACAACTTCCGCCAGGGCTTGGGCTACGAGACCCGCGACGGCGACAAGTTCAGCGTCACCGCGGTCAACACCGCGGTCGAGTTCGCGCGCGTGTTCGGCGACACCCCCGGCGGCGAATCGGGCAACCTCGCGATCACCGGCCATTCGCAGGGCGGCGGGCTGGCCTCGGTCGGTTCGATCGCCAGCGGCGTGCCTGCGGTCACCTTCGACGCCTCCGGCATCCATCCCAACACCTTCGACCGCATCGGCATCGACCCGCAGCGCGCGCGCGACCTGGCCGAAGGCGGCCAGATCCGCGCCTATTCGCTGTCGGGCGACGCCCTGACCAACGCGCAGGACAGCTGGGTCACCGGCATCGTGGCGCCCGACGCGATCGGCACCCAGATCGTGGTCGGTCCCGCAGCTGCGGACGAACACAACATGTTCACGAACTACGGGCCGACCGAGGGCTTCTCGCCCGAGCAGAGCGAACTGATCAACACCGGCGTCGAGCTCGGCCGCCATACCCCGTTCCTGCCGATCAACCCGGTCACGGGCATCCTGACCGGCGTCGCCAACCTCGCCGGCAACCTCGGCTACGCCGCGATCAGCCACAGCCCCAACGCGCTGACCGCAGCGATGATCGAGCG
>JAFAEU010000184.1 GCA_023423855.1 Pseudomonadota bacterium
CCGGGTCGGATCGAGCGCCTGCAGGCGCAGGGCCGCATCGTCCTCGCCGGCGCCGACAAAAGGCAGGTCCTGTGCACAGGCCGGCGTCGCCTGCGGCGACGCGCCGAAATGCGCGACCAGATGGCGATGCAGCGCCGGACGTCGGCAGGCGTAATCGGGATCGAGCAGGAAATGCTCGAAGTTCACCGCGAAGTACTCCATCGGCGACGCCAGTTCGTAGGCGTCGGGACTGCGGTCGCGCAAATCGTTGTGCGTCGTGCGCAGCCCGAAGCGCAAGGGACGCACCGGCCAGCCGGCGAGGTCGAGCAGGCGCGGGGCGCGCGACAGGCCGCCGTGCGGTGAGCGGTCGTAGAGGTGGGCGAGTTCGTGCAGCAGCGTTGCCAGTGCCGCGCGCGCGGCGGGTTCATCGATTCCCGCTGCGCTCCCAGGGAGATTTCTCCCTTCGGTCGAAATGACAGGATTTCCCGACTTGTCATTTCGACCGAAGGGAGAAATCTCCTTCGCACTCGCACCCCGGCGCATCCAGGCGCCGAGCAGTTCCCGCCGCAGGCCGATGCGCCCGTTGCGCGCCCGCCCGTGCACCTGTTCGGGCAGGTCGTCGCGCCAGCGCAGCACGATGCTCTCGTCGAGCCGCTCGCGAAACGTCGGCGGCAGCAGGGCGAGCGCATGATCGGCCAAGTCGCGCGTCGCCGCGGCTTCATCCGCCGACAGGCCGGCGTCGTCGACTTCCAGCCGCAGCGCCGCAGGCGCCGGCGCCGCGCACGCCAGCAGGCCCGCCAGCAGCCAGGCGCGGGCCGGGAATCGCATCGAGGGCCCGGTCAGCGGGCCAGGATCGCCTGCGCGAGCTGCAGGTCGCTGGCCGCGCGCGCGGCCGGGTCCTGTTCGCGCAGGTGGCGCAGCGCCGCCTCCAGGCGCGCGCCGCGGATCGCGCCGTCGCTGGCAACGAACATCGCCGCGTCGTCGCGTGCGCCCAGCACCAGTTTGTCGTCGCCGGACGTGCTGCCCGAGGACGCGGACGAGCCCGCGGAGGAAGCCCCGCCCGTGGTCCCGGCGAAACTGCCGGCGTGGATGGCGAAGCTGGCGCAGGCGAGCAGCGCGAACACCGGGGCGATGCGTTTCATCGGAGGCTTCCGTAGTCGTCGAAGGTGCAAGGGTAGCCGCTGCCCGTGGGCCGTGGCTGAACGCAACGGCTCAGGCGTCGAACAGCTTGCCCGGATTCATCAGGCCATCGGGATCGAGCACGCGGCGGATGCCGCGCATCAGCACGATCTCGGCCTCGCTGCGGGTCGAGGACAGGTAGGGCTTCTTGACCAGGCCGATGCCGTGCTCGGCCGAGATGCTGCCGCCGTGGCGCTGCAGCGCCTGCGCCAGCAGCTTGGTCACGCGCTCGCAGTCGTTCACGAAGTCCGCCTGCGCCATGTCGTCGGGCTTGAGCACGTTGATGTGCAGGTTGCCGTCGCCGATGTGGCCGAACCAGACCACGTCGAACTGCGGGTACTCCTGCCCCAGCAGCGCCCGGGTTTCGGCGAGGAAGGCCGGCATCGCCGAGATCCGCACCGAGACGTCGTTCTTGTAGGGCACGTACTTCGCCAGGCTCTCGGTGATGCCCTCGCGCAGGCGCCACAGCTGCGCGGCCTGCGCCTCGCTCTGGCTGATCACGCCGTCGAGCACCCAGCCCTCGCCCACGCAGTGTTCAAACGCGGCCAGCGCCGCGGCCTCCTCCGCCTCGCCGGCGGCGAATTCGGTCACCACGTAGTACGGATGGGCCTCGTCGAACGGCTTCTGCGCGCCGTGCGCCAGCACGTGGTGCAGGGCGCGGTCGGTGAAGAACTCGAACGCCTCCAGCCGCAGCTTCACGCGCAGCTCGGCGAACACCCGCATCAGCGCGTCGAAGTCCGCCAGCGCCAGCAGCATCACGCTGGTCGGCGGCGGCGGATCGGCCAGCCGCAGCGTCGCCTCGACGATGATGCCTAGCGTGCCCTCCGAGGCAACCGCAAGGTGCCGCAGGTCGTAGCCGCTGGAGTTCTTGACCAGCCCTCGGCCGAGGTCGAGCAGTTCCCCGCGGCCGTCGACCAGCTTCAGGCCGGCTACCCACTCGCGGGTGTTGCCGTAGCGGATCACGCGGATGCCGCCGGCGTTGGTGGCGATGTTGCCGCCGATCGAGCACGAGCCGCGCGCGGCGAAGTCCACCGGATAGACCAGCCCGTGCTCCTTCGCGGCGTTGTGCACGGCTTCCAGCGCCATGCCCGCCTGCACGGTCAGCATGCGGTCGACCGGATCGAAGCCGATGGCCTTGTTCATGCGCTCGAGGCTGACGACGAGTTCACCGTTCGCCGCCACCGCGCCGCCGGACAGCCCCGTGCGGCCGCCCGAGGGCACGATTGCCACGCCGGCCTCTCGCGCCCAGCGCACGATGGCCTGCACCTCTTCGACTGTCGCCGGCAGCGCGATCGCCAGCGGCGCGGGCGTCCAGCGCCGGGTCCAGTCGCGGCCGTAGTGTTCGAGGTCGGCGGCGTCGGTCAGCAGGCGCAGCTCGGGCAGCGTCTGCGACAGCGCGGCCAGGCGCGGGTCGGTCATCGTGGAGGCATGGCGACGAAGGGAGCGCAAGCGTGCCAGCCGCGACTCCACGCGTCCAGCGGGTCGCGTGCATGCGGCATTGGCCGCGGGGGCATCGGCCACACCATCGCCCCGGCGGACGCACGGAGTCGTTCCCGCGCGTTCGTTTCCATCGCAACCGAAACCCGCGGCAGTGTTCCGCTGATCCAGCGCCGGTGTTCCGCGCAGCGCACCGAAAACAGCGTGGTGCAGTGCGGAAAACGCGCGTCGCATCTGGCATAGTGGAGGACTCCCTCCACCATCGATCCGGACAGCAGCGCGCATGACGCCCCTGAAGACCTCGTTCCCGAAGCAGGATATCCGCGTCGTACTGTTCGAGGGCATCAGCCGCAGCGCCGTCGAGGTGTTCAGGGCCGCCGGCTACGAGCAGGTGGAACTGCTGCCGAAGTCGCTGGCGGGCGACGAGCTCAAGGCGAAGATCGCCGGCGCGCACATCGTCGGCATCCGCTCGCGCACGCAGCTTACCGCCGAGGTGCTGGCCGAGGCGCGCAAGCTGATCACGATCGGCTGCTTCTGCATCGGCACCAACCAGGTCGACCTGGAGGCCGCCGAACTCGCCGGCATCCCCGTATTCAACGCGCCCTACTCCAATACCCGCAGCGTCGCCGAGCTGGTGGTGGCCGAGGCCATCCTGCTGATGCGCGGCATCCCGCAGAAGAACGCCGAATGCCATCGCGGCGGCTGGAGCAAGTCGGCACTGGGCAGCCACGAGGTGCGCGGCAAGACCCTGGGCATCATCGGCTACGGCCACATCGGCACCCAGGTGGGCGTGCTGGCCGAATCGCTGGGCATGCACGTGCTGTTCCACGACGTCGAGGCCAAGCTCTCGCTCGGCAACGCGCGCGCCGCGGGCGATCTCGACGACCTGCTGCAGCGCTCGGACATCGTCACCCTGCACGTGCCGGAAACGCCGTCCACGCAACTGATGTTCGGCGCCGCCCAGATCGCGAGGATGAAGCCCGGCGCGCACCTGATCAACGCCTCGCGCGGCACCGTGGTCGACATCGATGCGCTGGCCGCGGCGCTGGAGTCGGGCCACGTCGGCGGCGCCGCAGTGGACGTGTTCCCGGTCGAACCCAAGGGCAACGGCGACAGCTTCGAGTCGCCGCTGACCGCGCACGACAACGTGATCCTGACCCCGCACGTCGGCGGCAGCACGCTGGAGGCGCAGGACAACATCGGCACCGAAGTGGCCGCCAAGCTGGTGCGCTACAGCGACAACGGGGGCACCCTGTCGGCGGTGAACTTCCCCGAGGTCACCCTGCCCGAACACGCCGGCAGCCATCGCATCCTGCACATCCACCGCAACGTGCCGAGCGTGCTGTCGAAGGTCAACGAACTGTTCTCGCGCGAGGGCGTGAACATCGACGGCCAGTTCCTGCGCACCGACCCGAAGGTCGGCTACGTGGTGATCGACGTTGCTTCGACACCGGAAATCACCGCGCGACTGCGCGCGGCGCTGAACGAGATCGAGGGGACGCTGCGGACGCGGGTGCTGTACTGACCGTACGCTGCCTCGGTGGACGCACGCGACGGAAATGAACCTGTCATTCCGAACGCAGTGAGGAATCTGCTTCCGGAACGCACTGGCCATGACGGGAAGCAGATTCCTCACTGCGTTCGGAATGACAATCTGATGCATCGTCGCGCTGTCGGAACAACAACCGGCGCACCGTGACGCCCATGCCCAAGAGGACACCGCCATGCCCCGCACCTCCACCGCCTTCCTGTTCGACCTCGACGGCACCCTCGTCGACAGCGTCTACCAGCACGTGCTGGCCTGGAAGGAGGCGCTCGACCGCGAGGGCGTGGACCTGTCGGTCTGGCGCATCCACCGCAAGATCGGCATGAGCGGCGGCCTGTTCACCAACATCCTGCTGCGCGAGACCGGGCTCGACATCACCGAGGACCGCCTCGACCGCCTGCGCGACTGGCACGCCGAGGCCTACAACCGCCAGGCCGCCGCCGGCGCGATCAAGCCGCTGCCGGGCGCGCGCGAACTGCTCGCGTTCCTGAGCGACGAAGGCATCCCCTGGGCCATCGCTACCAGCGGCCGCATGGAAACCGCGGCGCCGAACATCGCCGCGCTCGGCGTCGACCCGGCGAAGGTGCCCGTGGTCACCCGCGACCAGGTGCGCCATGCCAAGCCCGATCCCGACCTGTTCCTCGCCGCCGCCGACAGGCTGGGCGTCGACATCCAGCATTCGCTGGTGATCGGCGACAGCATCTGGGACATGCTCGCCGCGCAGCGTGCGCGCGCACTCGGCGTCGGCCTGCTGTCGGGCGGATACGGGCAGGAGGAACTGGAGCGCTCCGGCGCGTTCCGCGTCTACGACGATCCGGCCGACCTGCTGCGCCACGTCGACGAGGTCGCCGCGCGCCGCTGATCCGCGTTCGCGCATGGATTCACGTGCCGGAACGCCGGAAGGGAGCCTCCGGGATTCCCGGACTCGTCATTTCGAACGCAGGGAGAAATCCAGCGTTTGAAAAGCGAGATTTCTCACTACGTTCGAAATGACAATTTTCGGCAGTTCCCTGCGCCTGAAGGCTCCTGCAGGCGGCCGAGCCATTGGCGGGCCATGCGGCGCAGGGATGCATCCGCTTCGGCATCCGCCGCGATCGCAGCGATGTCGCGCCATGCCAGCGCATGCGATTCCTCGCTGACGACGAAGGCCTCGCTGTCGCCGGCGTGGACCACGTAGCGCACGTCATGGTGCCAGTGGCCGGGCACGTCCTTGCGCTCGGGGATCCAGTGGCGGTCGAGGTCGTAGATCTCCGGATCGACGCGCAGCCCACTCAGCCCAGATTCCTCCTCCGCCTCGCGCAGCGCGACGCGCGCCAGGTCGCGGTCGCCGTCGGCATGGCCGCCGAGCTGGACCCAGATGCCGAGCTTGCGGTGATGGGTCAGCAGCACCCGCCGCCGGTCCCGCGCCACCAGCCAGGCGGATGCGGTGAAGTGCCCGGCCAGGCGCTCGCGCAGGAAGGGATCCTCCGCGTCGCCCAGCAGCGCGATGAAGGCCTCGGCCACGTCACGCTGGTCCGGGCAGCGCCGGGCGTGCGCCTCGAAGGCGATCGCCAGGGGTTCCAGATCCTCCGGAATGTGCAAAGCTGCGCGCCTCCCGCCGTGTCCGCCATGGGACCGGCCATTGTCGTCCAACCGGCCCGCGCTTGTGCGTCGCACCCGCGTTTGGCAAGGTAGCAACGGTAACCATTCTCCGGCCGACCCCACCGGCACTCCATCCACATCCAGGGAAACACTGATGTCGAAAAGTCTGTTCAGGGTCAAGCCGGTCGAGCCGGCGCCGCACGTCGATGCCGGCGAACCGGTCGAGGGCTCCCTGCAGGGCGAGACCACCCTCAAGCGCACGCTGACCGCGCGCCACCTGGTCCTGCTCGGGATCGGCGCGGTGATCGGCGCCGGCATCTTCGTGCTCACCGGCCAGGCCGCGGCCAATCACGCCGGCCCGGCGATCATGCTCAGCTTCGTGCTCGCCGGCACCGCCTGCGCGCTGGCCGGCCTGTGCTACGCCGAGTTCGCGGCGATGATGCCGGTTTCCGGCAGCGCCTATTCCTATTCCTACGCCACCCTCGGCGAGTTCGTCGCCTGGTTCATCGGCTGGTGCCTGGTGCTGGAGTACCTGTTCGCCTCCAGTACGGTCGCGGTGGGCTGGTCGGGCTACCTGATCAGTTTCGTCACCGGCACGCTGGGGCTGCCGTTCCCGGCGCAGCTCACCACAGCGCCGATCGACTGGAACGGCACCGCCTTCGTCAGCACCGGCCACCTGTTCAACCTGCCGGCGGTGCTGATCGTCGCGGCGGTCAGCGGGCTGTGCTACGTCGGCATCACCCAGTCGGCGATCGCCAACTCGGTCATCGTCGCGATCAAGGTCACGGTGATCGCGCTGTTCATCGGCTTCGGCGCGATGTACATCGATCCCGCCAACTGGACCCCGTTCATTCCCGAGGCGCAAGGCCCCGGCAAGTTCGGCTTCGACGGCGTGACCCGCGCCGCGGCCATCGTGTTCTTCGCCTACATCGGCTTCGACGCGGTGTCCACGGCAGCAGGCGAAGCGAAGAACCCGCAGCGCGACATGCCGATCGGCATCCTCGGCTCGCTGGCGGTCTGCACCATCATCTACATCGTGGTCTGCGCGGTGCTGACCGGCATGACCCACTACTCGCTGCTCGGCACCGCCAAGCCGGTCGCGACCGCGCTGGAGCCGTATCCCACCCTCGCCTGGCTCAAGACCGCGGTCGAGATCGGCGCGATCGCCGGCCTGTCGTCGGTGATCCTGGTGATGCTGATGGCGCAGCCGCGCATCTTCTACTCGATGTCGCGCGACGGGCTGCTGCCGAAGCTGTTCGGCAAGGTGCACCCGAAGTACCAGACGCCGTACGTGGGCACGATCATCGTCGGCGTCGTCGCCTGCGTGCTGGCCGGCTTCATGCCGCTCAACGTGCTCGGCGAACTGGTGTCGATGGGCACCCTGCTCGCCTTCGCCACGGTCTGCGCCGGCGTGCTGGTCCTGCGCAGGACGCGCCCGGAGCTGCCGCGCCCGTTCCGCGTCCCGTTCGCGGCACTGATCTGCCCGCTCGGCGTGGTGGCCTGCCTGTACCTGTTCTGGCAGCCGTTCACCGAGCACTGGAAGC
>JAFAEU010000445.1 GCA_023423855.1 Pseudomonadota bacterium
CCGTCGACCAGGGCGCGGCCGTTGATCCGGTGCGGCGTGAACAGGCCGGGGATCGCGAACGATGCGCGCAGCGCGTCCCATAGCCGGCCCTCTCGGATCCACACCTCGCGCTGGCGCTCCAGGTCGACCGCGACCGCGGTGAATTCGACCGGCAGCGATTCGATCCGCGGGTCGCCGACCACCTCGCGCATCGTCGCGACCAGGCGTCGGCCCCGGAGCACGCCGGAGCGGCGCCAGCCCGGATCGAGCAGGCGCAGGAAGTCGTTGCGCGACATGGCGCGCAGGCGCTCGTCGAACTCGCGCAGCTTGCCGGCGGCGAAGATGCCGCCGACCAGCGCGCCGCTGGACGAGCCCGAGACCGCCTCGATGCGCAGGCCGCGCTCCTCCAGCACCTCGATCACGCCGATCTGCGCCAGCCCGCGCGCGCCGCCGGCGCCAAGCACCAGCGCGATGCGCTCGGGCGCCGTACCTTGCGGCGACTCAGGCGCGCTCACGTCCGTCATTCAGGCTGCCCGGTCCAGGGGCACCGTGGCGCGCGCACGCCGCCTGCATGCGGCTCCAATGCCCCCCTGACCTGTCATTCCGAACGCAGCAAGGAATCTCGCTCCCTTCAGGCACGCGGAGATCTCCCCCGGATCAGGCCCCGGGTAGACAGGACCGCTTTTCCGGGGCGTCCTGCACTCCCCGGTCACGACCGCCCCTCGTAGTTCGACAGCGCCAGCTGCAGCAGCGATTTCGCCTGCTCGCGCAGCGCCGCCGGCTCGACGATCTCGGCGTCGGCGCCGTAGTGCAGCACGTCCATCAGCAGCTCGCGCGATGCGCTGTAGGGCAGCTTCAGCTCGTAGCGGCCATCGGGCAGGTGCCGGCCCTGCTGCTGCGAGTGCCAGTGCTCGTCGGCGACCCAGCGCGCGGCGCGGGCGCTGAACATGATCGTCGCCACGCCCTTGGGCGGGCCGGAGAAGATGCCGTAGCTGCCGGCGAGATGGGTGTCGAGTTGCACGTCGTCGATGTCGCGCGCCGCCGCCTCCAGCACGCGCGCCGCGCCGATGCGGTCGACCGAGAAGCTGCGCAGCGCCTCGCGCTCGTGGTCCCAGGCGTCGAGGTACCAGTTGTCGCGGTAGTGGGTGATGCGCTGCGGCGACACCGTGCGCCGGGTCTTCTCGTCGGTCGAGCGCGCGCGGTATTCGAACGACAGCTGCCTGCGCTGCAGCACCGCCGAACACACGTTGCGGAACACGTGCTCGTCCATGCGCCGGCCGCGGTGCGGGATCACGCGTACGCGTTCGACCGGCCAGTGCTTGCCGGCGGAATGTTCGTCGAGCAGCTTGTCGATGCGCGCCTGCAGCGGCGCCAGCGCGTTCGACAGCACCCCGCCGCTGCTGCGCGAGAGCAGCTGCTGCGCCGCCAGCAGCGCGTGCAGTTCGTCGGAGTTGAGCCACAGGCCCGGCAGTTCGAAGCGCCCGCCCTCGTCGGCGTCGTAGCGGAAACCGGCCTCGCCGTCGCCGACCACCGGCGCCATCAGCGCGTCGCGCAGGAAGGCGAGGTCACGGTAGACCGTCGCGCGCGAGCATTCCAGTTCCACCTGCAGCCGCGCGACCGTGACCGGATAGCGCGAGGTCTTGAGGATGCGGTGCAGGGAGAGGATGCGTTCGTATCGGTCCATGCCCGGATTATGCCCCCGTCGGCCGCCGCCGCGCGCCCGCGACGCGTCGGGATTGCGGCATCGCGTCGCGCGCTGCACCATGTCCGCGACCATGGACCATGCATCACGGAACACGGGCAAGGCCGGCGGACCGGGGCAACGACCGGTGCGGGCGACCCGCCGCTCCCGCCCCGGCCCCGCCGGACCGGGGCGGCCGCATGGCGTGCGCCGACGGGCATCGCGACGGGAGCCGGCATGGCCCTGTGGCTGACGCTGGCGATCATGGCCGGCGCCATCGCGCTGTTCGTCACCGAGAAGCTGCGGGTGGACGTGGTGGCGCTGCTGGTGATGACGGCGCTGCTGGTGACCGGCGTGATCACGCTGCCCGAGGCGCTGTCGGGCTTCAGCAACCAGGCCACGGTGATGGTCGCGGCGATGTTCGTGCTCAGCGCGGCGCTGCAGCGCAACGGCGCGCTGGTGGCGATCGGCGAGATCATGTCGAAGATCCGCTGGCAGTGGCTGTTCACGCTGGTGATGCTGGTGCTGGTGTCGTGCGTGGCCGCCTTCGTCAACAACACCGCGACGGTGGCGGTGTTCCTGCCGCTGGTGCTCGCCGCCAGCGCCGCCAACCGCTGGGCGCCGTCGAGGTTCCTGATCCCGCTGTCGTACATGTCGCAGGCTGCGGGCGTGTGCACATTGATCGGCACCTCGACCAACCTGCTGGTGGACTCGATGGCGCGCGATGCGGTGGGCGTCGGCTTCACCCTGTTCGAGTTCGCCCCGCTGGGCATCGTGTTCGTCGGCATCTGCATGCTGTACCTGATGACGGTCGGTCGCTGGCTGCTGCCCGACCGCGGCATCCCCGGCAGCGACGACACCGAGCATGTCGGCCGCTACGTCGCCGAGCTGCTGGTGCCGGAGGAATCGACCGCGATCGGCCTGCGCCGCGAGCAGGTCGTCCCCGACGACATCGACGACGCGACGGTGCTGGAGGTCCTGCGCCACGGCCGCCCGGTGTACGGCGACGAGGCCGTGGTCCGCGCCGGCGACCGGCTGCTGGTGCGCGGTGAGTGGAAGCAGGTCGCGGCGACGCGCAAGGCGCGCAAGCTCCTGTTCGACCACGTCGCGCGCGACCTCGACGGCGACATCAGCGCCGAGCGGATGCAGGTCGAGGCGATGGTCTCGCCCGGTTCGCACCTGATCGGGCACACCCTGGCGGGGATGCGCTTCGGGCACATGTACCGCGCGCGCGTGCACGGCATCCACCGCCGCCTGCTCGACATCCGCCGGCCGCTCGACCAGGTGCCGCTGACGGTCGGCGACGTGCTGCTGCTGGACGCGCCGGAGAAGTCGATCGACGACCTGCGCGCGGACAAGGGCATGATCGTGCTGGGCATGCGCAAGCAGAAGACGGTGGACGTGCTGCGCGCGTCGATGTCGGCGCTGGTGATGGTGGCCGCGATCACCGTCGCCGCGCTGGGCTGGCTGCCGATCGTGGTCTCGGCGCTGATCGGCTGCACGGCGCTGGTGGTGTTCCGGCTGCTCGACCCCGACGAGGCCTACAGCGCGATCGACTGGCGCGTGATCCTGCTCCTGGCCGGCATCATCCCGCTGGGCATCGCGCTGCAGAAGACCGGCGGCGCGGCGCTGGCGGCGGAGTTCCTGATCGGCCATCTCGGCCCGTTCGGACCGCTGGCGGCACTGGCGGCGGTCTACCTGATGACCTCGATCGCGACCGAGTTCATGAGCAACAACGCCTCGGCCGTGCTGGTGGTGCCGATCGCGCTGGCCACGGCCGAATCGATGGGCATCGACCCCAAGCCGCTGCTGGTGGCGGTGGCCTTCGCCGCCTCGACCAGTTTCGCCACGCCGATCAGCTACCAGACCAACACCATGGTGTTCACCGCCGGCGGCTACCGCTTCTCCGACTTCGTGCGCATGGGCCTGCCGCTCAACGTGCTGTTCTGCACGTCGGCGATCCTGCTCATCCCGCGCTTCTTCCCGTTCTGAGCGGAGGTGGCCGGGCATGCGAACCGCAAAACCGATCGCAGGATCAGCTTCAGCCGCGACCGGACATCCGCCGGCTTCGATGGGTGGTCGCGGCTGAAGCCGCTCCTGCAATCAAATCCTGTTGCCGCGATAACCGCTGTTTAACCGGTTCGCGCCGATACTCCGCCGCCACCGACGGAGGCGATGGATGCGACGGGACAGGCGGTTCGATGCGGACCACGGATGGTCGCTTGCCCTGGCCGCGTCCGCGCATGCGCTGCTCGTGGCGCTGTGGTGGACGCCGCCGGACCGGCGCGACGCCGCGACGCCCGACGAGGCCCTGCAGGTGACGTGGATCGAGCGGCCGGCCACGCCGGCAGTTCCTCCGCCCAGGCACCCCGACCCTGCGCCGACCGGCGCAACGGCAACGCGCACGATCCGTCCGCCGCCGTCCGCACCGCGGGCCGGCGCAGCCCCGGCGCCGGCCGCCGCCGAGGCTTCGCATCCACTGTCGGCGCTCTTCCTCGAACAGGGGGCGGCGCTCGCCCGCGAGGAAGCAGGCCACGATTTCCGGCGCAATCCGCTCCTCGATCCACCGCCCGCGATCGCGGCGCCGCCGCCCGAGCGCATCGCCATGAAAACCCCGCTGACGCCGGCACGGGTCGTCGCCGGGATCGGCCAGCTGTTCGGCGGCCCCGGCTACAGCACCGATCCCTGCCCGCGCATCCGTCGCAACATCGGCAACCTGCGCACCGCGGGCGCGCAGGATGCGGCGCTGCAGGAAGAACTGCACCGGCATCGCCGGTTCTGCCAGTAGGAGCGGTTTCAGCCGCGACCGGAGGTTCGGGGGCTTCGGCGGGTGGTCGCGCCCGAAGGCGCTCCCGCCACCTTGCGCCTGATCGCGCCCGGTCGTCGCAGCGGGTACCCCGGACATCGGACGCGTGACGCGGTCGGCTTCCTCGCCGGGGATCGGCATGGCACCCTGCCGGTCGATTTCCGGGGAAGGGGGTTCGCATGCAACGTCCGTGGCCGGACGCGATCGCGCAGGTGCTGTCCGCCGCCGGATTCGGGCTACTGCTGTGGCTGGGGATCTCGGTCGCGCTGATTACGCACGGAGCGAACATGGCGGCGCTGCGCGCGCCGCAGCTGTGGGCGCTGATCCTCGCCCTGGCCCTGCTAGCGGCCGCCGCGGCCGTTGCCTTCTCCGGCTCGCGTCCCGCCGGCGGCGTGCGGACCTGGCTGCGCGCCGCGACGCCCTGGCAGGCGCGGCGCAACGTGATGGCGGCGGCGGCGGTCGTGCTGGCGTGCGCGGTCGGCGGGCTGGTGACGTGGGTGGCGCCGGGCGCGACCCGCGCGCTGCTGCTGGGTCTGGCCGGCA
>JAFAEU010000300.1 GCA_023423855.1 Pseudomonadota bacterium
CTGTTCCGCAGCGCCGACTTCGATCCGGCGTGCCTGGCGGAAGCGAGCGTCTTCCACGTCTGCAGCAACAGCCTGACCGACGCGCAGATCGCCGCGACCACGCTGTCGGGCATGGCGATGGCGCGCGCGGCGGGCGCGCTGGTCAGCCTCGACCTCAACCTGCGCCCCGCCCTGTGGCCGGACGGCGCGCCATCGCTTGCGGTGCTGTGGCAGGCGCTGGAGGCCGCCGACCTGGTGAAGCTCGCGCGCGAGGAACTGGAATACCTGAAGCAGGGCCGCCACGGCGACGACGAGATCGTCGAGCGTTTGCTGCACCATGCGCGCCTGGTCGTGGTCACGGACGGCGCGGCCACGATGCGCTGGCGCGCGCGCGCGGGCGGCGGCGAACTGGCGACGATCCCGGTGAAATCGGTCGACACCACCGCCGCCGGCGACGCCTTCATCGGCGGCCTGCTCTCGCAGTTGCAGGAGCACGGCATCGACGCGGGCCGCTTCGATGCGTTCCTCGCGCATCCGGCCGAGCTCGAGCGCTGCCTGCGCTATGCCTCGGCCTGCGGCGCGCTGGCCGTGACCCGCCATGGCGCCTTCGCCGCCCTGCCGATGCGGCACGAAGCGCTCGCGCTGCTTGGCGAAGCCGTCGTTTAGGGCGTTTTCATCTCAAATCCTTCACCTCGAGTCACCGTCATCCCGGCGCAAGCCGGAATGACGAGCAGAAGAATTCTAGGACCCGCGCTGCAGGAACCACGCCGCCGCGCCAATCACCCCGAGGTCCGGCTCCTCGATCAACCGTACGGGGACCCGTTCCAGCACCGGACGCATCACGTCCTTGTTGACCATGCGCGCGGCGAATCCGCTGGCGAGCAGCTGCGCCTTGATCCTCGCCGGGACGCCGCCGGCGACGAAGACGCCGGTCGCGCCCGTCATCATCGCCAGGTCGCCGACCACGCTGCCGAAGAGCCCGCAGAACATCGACAGCGTCTCGATCGCGTGCGCATCGCCATCGGCCGCGGCCGAGGCGACATCGTCCGCCGACAGGTGCCGCGGCCGGGCGCCGTCGAGTTCGCACAGCGCGCGGTAGAGGTTGAGCAGGCCCGGGCCCGACACCGCATGGCCGATGCCGACGTGGGCGGCGCCGGAACGCATCCAGTGCGCGAGGACGGCCAGTTCGCGCAGGTTGCCCGGCGCCAGCGCGACCTGCTGCGGCTCGCACGGCAGGACCAGCGCGCGCCCGCCGACGGTCGTGCGCAGCGCAGCGCCGAAGCCCGTCCCCGGGCCGACCACGAGCGTCGGCCCCGGCACAGGCGCCGCCGCCGCCGGCGTCAGCAGGACGGTATCGACCTCGTTCATGCACTGCTCGGCATGCGCGACGGCGACGAAGTCGTTGACCGCCGCGACGTCGCGGATCCCCATCGCGCGAACGTCGGCGAGCCGGATCGGCCAGGGCACGTTGCGGCTGATGATCCCGTCGCCCTTGACCACACCGGCGACGGCGATCGCGAAGGCGTCGACGTTGGCGTTGGCGCCGAGGAAATCGTCGAGGATCGCGCGCAGCGACGGATGCGCGGCGCACAGGTAGCGACGCCGCCGGACGACCTCGATCGTGCCGTCGGGGCGGGCGCGCACCAGCGCCAGGCGCGCGTTGGTGCCGCCGATGTCGGCGGCGACGAAGGATTCGTTCACGCCGGCACCGGTCCGGCGCGCAGCTGCGCCACCAGCGCGCGGACTTCGTCGATATCGGTGCGGACCTCGCCGTCGCGCATGTCCGGCGCATCCGCGTTGCCGCCGCGCATGCGCGATGGCAGCGCACGCCTGGCCGACGCGTGGAATTCGCTGGCGCCGGTCGCCGACGCCAGCGCGGCGATGTTGCCGGCGGTGATGCCCGCCCCCGGCATCACCGCGATGCGATCGCCAGCCTGCGCGACCAGTCGCCGCAGCGCATCGGCGCCGTCGACGGCGCTGGCCGCGCCCCCGGACGTGAGCACGCGCCGGAATCCCAGCGCGATGATCGCCTCCAATGCCCCGGCGCCATCCCGGCAGACGTCGATGGCGCGATGGAAGGTGGCGTCGAGCGCGCCCGCGGCGCGCATGAGTTCGCCGCAGCGCTCGAGATCGACGTCGCCCTCCTGCGTCAGCGCGCCCGTCACCACGCCATCGCAGCCGGCGGCGGCGCAGTGCGCGATATCGGCCAGCATGGTGCGATGCTCCTCTTCGCTGTAGACGAAATCGCCGGCGCGCGGTCGCACCAGGACGTGGACCGGAATCGACAGCCGTTCGCGCACCAGCGCGATCTGCGCCGCCGACGGCGTCAGCCCGCCCAGTTCCAGCGCCGTGCACAGCTCGATCCGGGAAGCGCCGCCCTGCTCGGCCGCCAGCGCGGACGCCAGCGAATTCGCGGCGATCTCGAGCCGCGGCATCGTGCCGGTCAGCATCGCGCCCCCGGCCTCCGCGAGGCGGTCCCTGCCTGCTCGCCCGGTGGGCGGCGACGCGAACGATTGGACATGGACGCTTCCTCGGATGATGGCGCGGCGCGGGCCGTCCCGGGCCGACGGCATCCCGATCCGGGGACGCCGCGCCGGGAAACGATCTGCAAGCGGGGCCTCCAGGTCAAGGTTTGAAACGATCGACGCCAGACCGATCATCGTCGTCGCATCGAACCCGCCCCTGATTTCTCCTTGCGTACCCATCAGTTGCGGGGCATCGCGGATCCGGCGCCCGGAGACCGGTGGCACTGTCCATCGACGCACGCATCCCGGGCCAGCGATGCCTTCGGGGTCGGACAGGCGGACCGCACCTGGGTCTGCTGCAGAGCAACATGCACCGCCGCACGGGTCGTGCTACATCTTGCGCGCCGAATTAGATCGATCCAAGTCTCCGGCAAGGGTGCGCACGGACGCCAAGGGCCGCGCGCCGCCCGAACCACGAGTGCTCCAGGAGGGGGACGCTCGGAGCGGAGTTTGGATCGATCCAAATTGCAGCATCGCGTCGTCCCATTCCGGAGAGGGAGGTTGTAATGAAGTTGAAGCCACACACGCAGGCGCGAGCCTCGCTGTCTGCCGCCATCGCGATCGCGCTGTCCGCCGCCGTCCCGACGCTGGCGTTCGCCCAGACGCCGCCGGACGACGCCCAGCCCGGCGCGACCGACCAGGCCACCAACCTCGATGCGGTCCAGGTGACCGGCTACCGCTACTCGATCGAGCAAAGCCTGGACCAGAAGCGCAACGCCAACGCCATCGTCGAAGTCGTCACCGCCGAGGACGTGGGCAAGTTCCCCGACAAGAACGTGGCCGACGCGCTGCAGCGCGTGCCGGGCGTGATCGTGACCCGC
>JAFAEU010000446.1 GCA_023423855.1 Pseudomonadota bacterium
AGGTCAAGGCCGTCGCCGACGAACTGCGGCTGGGCTTCCTCGGCATGGGCTTCCAGCCCAAGTGGCGGCGCGAGGACATGCCGTGGATGCCCAAGGGCCGCTACCGGATCATGCGCGACTACATGCCCAGGGTCGGCTCGCTCGGCCTCGACATGATGACCCGCACCTGCACCGTGCAGGTCAACCTCGACTACGCGTCCGAAGCGGACATGGTGAAGAAGTTCCGCGTCTCGCTGGCGCTGCAGCCGGTCGCGACCGCGCTGTTCGCCGACTCGCCGTTCACCGAAGGCCGGCCCAACGGCTACCTCAGCTACCGTTCGCACATCTGGACCGACACCGACGGCGACCGCACCGGCATGCTCGACTTCGTGTTCGAGGACGGCTTCGGCTTCGAGCGTTACGTCGACTACCTGCTCGACGTGCCGATGTACTTCTCCTACCGCGACGGCGTGTACGTCGACGCGGCGGGCAAGTCGTTCCGCGACTTCCTCGCGGGGAAGCTGGACGTGCTGCCCGGCGCGCTGCCGACGCTGCGCGACTGGAACGACCACATGACCACCGCCTTCCCCGAGGTGCGGCTGAAGAAATACCTGGAGATGCGCGGCGCCGACGGCGGCCCGTGGAACCGGCTGTGCGCGCTGCCCGCGTTCTGGGTCGGCCTGCTGTACGACGACGCGGCGCTCGACGCGGCCTGGGACCTGGTCAGGGACTTCACTCCCGAAGAGCGCCACGCGCTGCGCGACGGCGTGCCGAAGCACGCGCTGAAGCTGCCGTTCCGCGGCGGCAGCGTGCTGGACCTCGCGCGCGAGGCGCTGAAGATCGCAGCCGCCGGCCTGGCCCGCCGCGCGCGCCACAACGAGAAGGGCGCCGACGAGCGCGACTTCCTGTCGCCGCTGGTCGAGGTGGTCGAGGCGAACGAGACGCCGGCCGAGCGCAAGCTGGCGCTGTTCCACGGCGCCTGGCAGGGCGACATCGACCACGTGTTCCGCGAGTTCGCGTACTGAGCAGGCCTGGCCGTCCTGCCAGGAGTTGTCATCCCGAGCGCAGCGAGGGATCTCGCATCCGATTGCCGTACCGCCAGGAGCGAGATCCCTCGCTGCGCTCGGGATGACAGGGAAGAAAGGCGAGCCGACCGGCGGCCGCAGGGGTCCTCGCAGATCGCGAGGCAGCGCAGTCGCATCGAATGACGGTTGCTCCGGCAACAGATGCTGCGCTGCGTCACGAAACACGCTAGCCTCTGGCGGATGAATATCCCCGACGGCCCGCTGCGCGAACAACTGGAATTCGCCGACACCGACACCCTGCTGCGCGACGACGTGCGCCGGCTGGGCGCGCTGGTCGGCGAGGTGCTGGCCGAGCAGGGCTCGCCGGCGCTGCTGGACGAGGTCGAGGGCATCCGCCGCGCCGCGATCGCGCGCCGCGAGCAGGGGCTGCCGGTCGATGCGCTGGCAGCGGAGATGGCCAGGGTGCCGCTGCCCGACGCCGAGGCGGTGGTGCGCGCGTTCTCCACCTACTTCGGCGCGATCAACCTCGCCGAGCGCGTGCACCGCATCCGCCGCCGCCGCGACTACGAGCGCATCACCGACCAGCCGCAGCCGGGCGGGTTCGAAGCGGTGCTGCGCGGCCTGCAGGAGGACGGCGTCAGCTTCGAGGAACTGGCGGCGACGCTGCCGCGGCTGTGGGTGGAGCCGGTGTTCACCGCGCATCCAACCGAGGCGGTGCGACGGGTGATGCTGGAGAAGGAGCGCGCCATCGTCGAGCGTCTGGTCGACGACATCGACCGCACGCGCACGCCGGTGGAGCGGCGCGCGGACCTGGCGCGCATCCGCCTCTCGCTCACCGCCGGCTGGCAGACCAGCGACACGCCGGCGCAGAAGCCGACCGTCGCCGACGAGGTCGAGCACGTCGGCTACTACCTCGCCAACACCCTCTATCGCGTGGTGCCGGCGTACTACGAAGCCTTCGCCGATGCGGTCGAGGCGGTGTACGGCCGCCGCATCGCGCTCCCGCAGGTGTTGCGCTTCGGCACCTGGGTGGGCGGCGACATGGACGGCAACCCCAACGTCAACGCCGGCACCATCCGCGCCGCGCTGGATGCGCAGCGGGTGCAGGCGATCGCGCAGTACCGCGCCGACCTGCGTGCGCTGGGCAACATGCTCACCCAGTCGCTGGGCCGCGTCGACGTGGACCAGGCGGTGGTCGCGCGCACCGACGACTACATCGCACGGCTGCCGCAGGCGGCGGCGAGGCTGCGGCCGCGGCTGGCCGACATGCCCTATCGCCGACTGGTCGACCTGATGAAGGTGCGGCTGGCGCTGGCCGCGGAGTCGGACGCGGACGGCTACGCCGGCGCCGGCGAGTTCATCGCCGACCTCGAACTGATCGACACCAGCCTGCAGCGCCACCGCGGCGAGCACGCCGGCCGCTTCGCCCTGCAGCGCGTGCTGTGGCGCGCGCGCACCTTCGGCTTCCACCTCGCCGCGCTCGACCTGCGCCAGGACTCGGCGGTGCACGATGCCG
>JAFAEU010000327.1 GCA_023423855.1 Pseudomonadota bacterium
GCGCTGATCGGGCGCAAGCTCGGCCTGGACACCTTCATCGTGGTGGAGAAACCGTCCGAGCTGCCGCTGATCCTCGAAGAAGCGCAGGCGCTGGGCGTCACACCGGGCATCGGCGTGCGCATGCGCCTGGCCTCGCTCGGCGCCGGCAAGTGGCAGAACAGCGGCGGCGACAAGGCCAAGTTCGGCCTCTCGCCGCGCCAGGTGCTGGACCTGTGGAAGACGCTGCGCGACGCCGGCATGGGCGACACGCTCGGCCTGCTGCACTTCCACATGGGCTCGCAGATCTCCAACGTGCGCGACATCGCCAACGGCATGCGCGAGGCCACGCGCTACTTCGTCGAGCTGTCGAAGCTCGGCGCGAAAGTGACCCACGTCGACGTCGGCGGCGGCCTCGGCATCGACTACGAGGGCACGCGCTCGCGCAGCTTCTGCTCGATCAACTACGGCGTGCACCAGTACGCCTCGACCATCGTGCAGCCGCTGGCCGACGCCTGCGCCGAACACGACCTGCCACCGCCGCGCATCGTCACCGAGTGCGGGCGCGCGATGACCGCGCACCATGCGCTGCTGGTCGCCAACGTGGTCGAGGTCGAGCAGGCGCCGGAAGGCCGCGTGCCCGACGCGCACGACGACGAGCCGCACGCGATCGCCTACCTGCGCGAGATCCACGGCGATCTCGACAAGCGCCCGCCCGTCGAACTGTTCCAGGAGGCGCAGCACTTCCACGCCGAGGGACTGGCCGCGTACGCGCTCGGCCAGATCGACCTGGTGGCCCGCGCCCGCATCGACGACCTGTTCTACGCCATCGCCCACGGCGTGCGTGCGCGCATGAGCTACGACGAGAAGAGCCACCGCCCGCTGCTCGACGAACTGGCCGAGCGCCTGGTCGACAAGTACTTCGTCAACTTCAGCGTGTTCGAGTCGATGCCCGACGTGTGGGCGATCGACCAGGTGTTCCCGATCGTGCCGATCGAGCGTCTGAACGAAATCCCCGAGCGCCGCGGCGTGATTGCCGACATGACCTGCGATTCCGACGGCAAGATCGACACCTACGTCGAGAACGAGGGCCTCGATACCTCGCTGCCGCTGCATCCGCTGAAGAAGGGCGAAAGCTATCGCCTCGGCTTCTTCCTGGTCGGCGCCTACCAGGAGATCCTCGGCGACATCCACAACCTGTTCGGCGACACCGACGCGGTCGAGGTGCGGGTGAACGGCGACGGCTACGCCATCAGCCAGCAGCGCAAGGGCGACACCACCGACGTGATGCTCGACTACGTCGGCTACCGGCTCGACGACCTGCGCCGCATCTACAAGGCGCGCGTGGGCGCGGTCGACCTGAGCAAGGGCGAGGCCGCGCGCCTCAACGAAGCGCTGGAAGCGGGCCTGACCGGTTACACCTACCTCGACGACGCGCCGCTGGACTAGGTGCGTGCCCGCTTGCGGGGCAGGCGGGCGCGAACCGGCCGGGGAAGGAGGGCGCCGTTTTCGTCCACGGCACTTGGCCGGGTTCGTGCGCGATCCCCGGGCGCCCGGCTACGTTTTCCCGATGCGCTCCGGGGTGCCGGACTTGCCGAAGCGCAGCGCCCAGACGCTGTTCGGATCGCCGCCGCGGCCGCGGCGCAGCGTCGCCACGGCCATCCGCCAGAACGCGACGGCCATCGCCAGCGCGGTGGCGTCGACGAAGAATCGGTGCCAGTGGCCGCGCCACGCCGCCGCGAACAGGTGTTCGCCCGAGCCCAGCCAGCCGGCCAGCGGGATCGCCGCGGTCAGCAGCGCCGACAGCCACAGCAATTCGTGCCCGGCGCGCGCGGGTGGACGCAGGCACGCCCAGGCGAGGCTGGCGAAGAACACGGCGAAGTAGGCGCGCGGCACCCACGCTTCCGGCAGCAGCGCGCCGGCCAGGAACGTCGCCGACACGCCGGCCACGCAGCCGAGGCAGACGCCGAGCGTCAGCGCCGCCATGACCCGCGTGCGCCGCGGCTGGTCCACCTGCCTGCGCTTGCGCCGCGCCTCGATCCACAGCAGGTTGCCGCCGTAGAACAGGAACGCCCCGGCCAGCCCCAGCAGGAAGTACAACCACTTCACCGCGTAGTGGCCGAAGTTGCCGAAGTGCAGCGTGGTCAGCGCATTGAGGAAGGCGCGGCCGGGCGTGTAGCGCCGCGGCTCCACCTTCGCCACGAAGCCGCCGTCGGCGGCGTTGAACACCGCGACCGCGGTGCTGGACAGCCGCCGCTGCTCCGCCCGGCCGAACACCGCCACCTGCGCGTTGGCGTCGCCGGGGTCGTGGAAACCGAAGGACTGGGGCTCCAGTTCGGGGAACTCCAGCTGCGCGCGGCGCAGCACGTCCGCCAGCGGCAGCATCGTCGCCCTGACGCCGGCGGGCGCCACGTGCGGCGAGGCCTCCAGGTCGTGTTCGAGGATCTCCAGCAGCTTGTTCTCGTAGACGAACAGCTGGAACGGGGCCAGCAGCACGTAGCCGATGCACAGCACCGCGCCGCTCCAGGCGAAGATCACGTGGAACGGCAGCGACAGCATGCCGACCACGTTGTGCGCGTCCTGCCACAGGCGCTTGATGTTCCTGCCGATGCGCAGTGCGAACAGGTCCTTCAGGAACACCGGCGCGTAGATGACCACGCCGCTGACCAGCGCCAGCCCGTACAGGATGCAGATCACGCCGAACAGGTAGGTGCCGGGGGTGAGCGGCAGGCCGGCGGTGAAATGCAGGTCGTAGATGAACTGGATGAAGCCCGCGCGCGCGTCCGATTCGGCGAGATGGCCGGTCGCGTCCAGCACGTACTGCGTGCGGTCGCGGGTCTTCTCGCTGTACCAGTACGCCGCCGCCCGCGGGCCGCGGGTGCCGGGCAGGGTCAGGAACAGTTCGCCTTCGTCGTCCGCGTGCTTGGCCAGCACGGCGTCCAGCAGCCGCTGCGTGTCCGCGAGCGGGTCGTCCTGCGAGGCCTGCGCGGCGGGCCGCTGCCAGTCGCCCAGTTCGTGGGTGAACACGGTGATCGCGCCGGCGTAGAAGGCGATGAACAGCGCCGTCCCGGCGAGCAGGCCGACCCAGGTGTGCACGGCCAGGAAACTGCGCAGCGTCGCCGCCTTCATGCCGCCACCCCGATCCAGCCCAGCGTCTTGAACAGGTGCAGCAGCGCGAAGCTCGCCAGCGTCATCCCGCCCATCCACAGCCACGCACGCAGCGCGGTCTTGGCCACGAAGGCCAGCGACATCGCGCCGATCCAGACCGGGAACGACAGCAGCAGCCACGGCAGGGTGACGATCTCGACATCGCCCGGCCACGACAGGGCGATCAGGCCGATCAGGCCCACGGTCAGCGGAAACCCCAGCAGTACCGCGGCCAGCCACCTAGCCCACATGGGTGCGCTCCTTGCCCGCCTCGCCGCGCAGGTGCCACCATGCATCGAGGTACGGCAGGCACACCGCCGCGAGCATGATCGCGGTCAGCGCCGCGAACACGCCGGCCCATACGCCCAGCGCGGCGATCGCCGCCGCCGTCGCCAGCGCAGCGCACAGCCATGCCGCCGCGCGCAGCGCGCGCGCGCGTTCGCGCGCTGGCGGCCACAGCTTCTGGTGCGCGCAGGCGAGGTAGAAGCCCAGCGCGCTGAGCAGGGACAGGAACAACCAGGTTGCCGTCATGTCGATGGCTCGTTGCGTGGATGGCGCTTACCAGCGGTACTCGAAGCCGATGCCGGCCACGCGCGGCGCGCCGAGGATGACGTTGGGATCGTCCTGCCAGACGTACTGGAGATAGCCCTTGTCGAGCAGGTTGTTGCCGAACACGTAGGCGCTCCAGTCCAGGGTTTCGTAGCCCAGGCGCAGATTGGCCACCACCCGCGCCGACAGCTCGGCGTCGCCGGCGCCCACGTCCACGATCATCTTGTCGCGGTAGCTGGCGTTGAGGTTGGCCGACCAGCCGTCGCCCCAGCGCCAGTTGCCGCCGATGGAGAACGTCACTTGCGGCGCGTAGGCGAATTCACGGCCCGCGAACCCGTTCAGGGCCGGGTTGTCGGGATCGGTGATGGCGCCCGGCGGCAGGTCGAATTGGTCGTAGCGCGTGCGCGCGTAGCCGAGCGCGGCATACCAGTCGAAGCGCTCGCCGAGGCGATGGCGGGCCTCGGCCTCGAAGCCGTACAGATGAGCCTTGGCCGCGTTGATGGTGTTGTAGTCGAATGAATTGTCGGGACTGAAGTAGACGCCGACCTGCTTGTCGGTCCAGTCGATGTAGTAGGCATTGGCGTTGAACTGCAGGCGGCCGTCGAGCCACTGCGTACGCAGCGCCAGTTCGTAGTTGAGGGTGTACTCCGGGTCGTAGGCGACGGCCCGCGCGTGCGCGGTGTTGTAGTCGCTGCCGCCGGAGCGATAGCCGCGCTGCGCGGTGAACGACAGCGATCCGTCCGCGTCCCAGGACCAGCGCAGGCCGAGCTTGGGCAGGAAGGCGGTGAAGTCGTTCTCGCTGTGCGGGATGATGGAGCTGGCGGAGGCGGCGATGCCGTGGATGTACTGGTTGATGCCGCCGATCACCGGTTCCGACAGCGGACCGAGCACGGATGCGAAGCTCGCCGGGTCCGGCAACGCGCCGGCGATCCGCGCGTTGCTCACCGAATCGAAGCCGTAGGTTTCCCTGTCGTAGCGGAAGCCGGCCAGCAGCGACCAGTGGTCGTTGAATGCGAATTCACCATCGGCGAACAGCGCGCGGTTGTCGGACTGGCCGGTGTTCGCGCCGATGTAATCCACCGGGATCATCGGCAAGGCCTGAGCGTACAGGCCGGCGACGAAACCAGCGGTCCCCGCGTCCAGGCCAAAACCTTGCAGCGCCCCGGCAATGGTCTGCACCGGCGTGGCGATGTTGGTGCGCTGGGCCTGGGAATTGTCGCGTTCGCGGCGCGAGGCATGGACGCCGATCAGGCCTTTCAACCGCTCGCCCGCGTAGTGCAGGCGCACTTCCTGCGAGCCGACCGTGTAGTCCTCGTCGGAATGGCCGTACGCGGCGTCCTCCGGGCCGCGGTCGTTGTCGTAGTCGCGGATCAGTTCCGAATTGCTCCACGAGGTGACCGAGGACAGCGTCCATGGGCTGCCGAAGTCGTAGTCCACCTGCAGGATGGCCAGCTGCGTCAGTGCATCGGAGACGTTGGGGCGGTTTGACGTGTTGATCCGGTTCTCATACCAGTCCGGCACGTCGTTGCGCGAATAGCTGAAGCGGTGCGGCCCCTGGCGGTCGTCGCGGGTATAGGTCAGGCGCGCGGTCAGGCCGTCCAGGCCCTTCGGCGTCCACAGCAGTTTGGCGCGCGCGGTGGTCGAGTCCAGCGCGTCCTCGCTGGCCTGGAGGGTGGTGTTGCGCACGAACCCGTCGAAGTCGCGGTCTTCCACGGCGATGCGGAACGCCAGCTCATCCTCGACCAGCGGCCCGCCGCCGGCGAAGGCGACGCGCCGGTCGGACGGGTCGGACAGCAGCAGGCGGGCGCGCCCGCGCCAGTCGAAGGTCGGGTCCTCGGTGCGCATCACGATCGCGCCGGCCAACGCGTTCTGGCCCTGCACGGTCGATTGCGGGCCGCGGAACACTTCCACCTGGGCGATGTCCCACAGGTCGGTCGGTGTCATGTCCCCGGCCTGGCTGTGCAGCGCGGCGCCGTCGATGTAGGTCGTCGCGTTCGGGTTGGACTGGTTGGATTCGCTGGGGATGCCGCGGATGGTGTAGCCGGCGTTGCCGTACATCGTCGCCACGTTCGGCGTGCGGTTGAGCACGTCGAGCAGGGTCTGCAGGTTCTCCTGCTCGATCCTCTCGGACGTGGTGACCACGACGCTGGTGGCGGTGTCCTGCAGCGAGCGGTCGGTCTTCTCGCCCTTGACGATGATCGCGTCGAGGGTCGTTGCGGAAGGCTGTGCGCCGTCGGGTGAGGCGTCCTGGGCGGACGCGAACGGGGCGGGCAACAGCAGCGCCGCGCACAGGGCGGCGGCCAGGCGGGTGACGCGCATGCAAATCTCCGGGTGAAGAAGAGAATTGGCATGGCGACTGCTGTGCCGGCCGCAGGGCGGCCGCGATCGATGATCGCGGCGCGAATTCTAGACCGAAAACCTGCGCCGGGGTACGGCGCGGCAGGATCAGGCGTCGCGGTGCACCTGGAATCCGGCGAAGGACTGCGTCACCGGCATGATCTCGAGCCGGTTGATGTTGAGGTGCGGCGGCAGGGTGGCGACGTAGAAGATCACGTCGGCGATGTCGGCGGCGGTCATCGGGGTCGCGCCGCCGTAGAGGCGGTCGGAGGCGGCATGGTCGCCTCCGGTGCGCACGAGGGTGAACTCGGTTTCGGCCATGCCCGGCTCGATGCTGGTCACGCGCACGCCGGTGCCGTGCAGGTCGCTGCGCAGGCCGAGCGAGAACTGGGTGACGAAGGCCTTGGTGCCGCCGTACACATTGCCGCCGGGATAGGGATAGCTGCCGGCGATGGAGCTGATGTTGATGACCGCGCCGCGACGCTCGATCAGCGCCGGCAGCAGCGCGTGCGTCAGCGTCGCCAGCGCGGTGACATTGGTGTCGATCATTTGCCGCCACTGTTCGAGGCTGGCCTGCTGCGCGGGCGCGGTGCCGAGGGCGAGGCCGGCGTTGTTGACCAGCACGTCGATGCCGCGGAAGTCGTCGGGCAGGGCGTCGAGCGCGGTGCGCATCGCGTCGGCGTCGCGGATGTCGAAGGCCAGGGGATGCAGGCACTCGCTGCCGTGTGCGTCGACGAGCTGCTGCAGGCGTTCGGCGCGGCGTCCGGTGGCGATCACGCGCCAGCCGTCGGCGAGGAAGCGCCGCACCGCGGCGGCGCCGAAACCGGACGTGGCGCCGGTGATGAGGATGGTTCTGGTCATGCGTCGATTCTATTCCCACTCCGCTGGCATGAAGATTCCGATGTCGTCCCGAACGCAGTGAGGGATCTGCTGTTCACTGTGTTTGCAAGCGAGATCCCTCTCTGCGTTCGGGATGACAATCTGGGGACGCCGCCGCCGGGGGAGCATACAGGCGCGATCTACCAGATGTACGGCAACAGCCGCCACGTCGTGCGGGCATAGGCCGGATACGCGTCGGGGAATGCTTCGGCCAGCACGCGTTCCTCGACGCGGATGCGGTGCAGGAACGCCAGCGTCACCGGCGCCATCACCGCCAGCAGCGACGACCACGTGCCCAGCGCGAGAGCGAAGCCGAGGAAGCTCAGCAGCGCGCCGGCGTAGGAGGGATGCCGAAGCAGCCGATAGGGGCCGTGGCGGATCAGTTCGTGGTCGGGCCGCACCGAAACGTCAACCGTGAACTGGCGCGCCAGCACCCGGATCGACCACCCCCGCAGCGCCATGCCAGCGAGCATCAGGATCAGACCGGTCCCGTGCAGCCACGGCTGGGCCGCGGGCGGGAAGCACCATGCACCCGCGATCGCCAGCCCCACCGCCACGGCGACGCTGGCGGCGATGGTCAGGTGCAGCCGCCGCAGCGTGCCGGCGTCGCCGCGGCGGGCGCCATCGATCGAGCGACGGCGGTTGATCCAGGCTTCGCTGGCGAACCACAGCGCACACAGGGCGAGGAACAGCGGATTGACCGGCATCGGTGGCTCGCGCGAAAGCCGGCAGGCTAGCAAGCCGGCCGTGCGCGTGATGCGACGGTCAGGGTTTCGAGGGTTTGCCGGTCGACCTTGTGGCCGATTTCTTCGTGGCCGACTTCGTTGCAGGCTTCGCCGCGTCGGCCCTGTCCGGCTTCGCGGCCTCGCCGGGCGCCTTGCGCTTGCGTCCGGTGGACGACTTGCCGCGCGTCCTGGCCTTGGTGGCGCGATGCTTCTCCAGCATGTCCTCGGCCAGCACCACGTCCTCGGACAGGATGCCGGCGGCCTTGGCGATGGCAATCCGCGCCTGCGCCTTGTTCTCGTCGGGATTGGCCTGCAGCAGTTCGCGGATCGCCTCGCGCAGCGCCTTCTCGGCGCTGCGCTTGAGCTTGAGGTCGCTGCTCTCGCGGAACAGCGCCATCAGCGCATCGACGACGGGTTTGATCAGTGCGGCTTCGATGGCCATGGCGGCTGCCTCCGTTCAGGCCTGACAGTGTGCCGCAGCGGGATCGCGCGGGTTGCGACCCGCCTGCGACCGCGCGCTCAGTTCGCCTTGATCGCCAGCGCCGGCAGGCCGCCGTTGCCGAGCTTCTGCTTGGCTTCGGCCAGTTCGGTGGCGGTGCCGTAGGGACCCATGCGCACGCGGTAGACGGTCTTGCCGTTGGCGTCGCCCGATTCCACCCGCGCCGACAGGCCGAGCAGGGCGATCCGCGCCTTGAGCGCCTCGGCGTCGCCGGAGGTGCTGAAGGAGCCGGCCTGGAGGAGGTAGCGGGCGCCGTCGGCGGTGGCCGTGGCGGGGCGGGTGGCCGGCGACACGGTCGCCGCAGGGGTCGCCGCGGTGGCGGCAGGTGCGGTCGGCGCCGGGGCTGGCG
>JAFAEU010000457.1 GCA_023423855.1 Pseudomonadota bacterium
GCGCTGAGGCGGCGCGCGTCACCGCGGTCACGACGCCGGCGCCTCGAGCCGCGCCAGCAGCGCGATCGCGTTGGGATGACCCATGCGCGCCAGCGGCTGCAGCAGCGCCCGCGCGCCGGCCAGGTCGCGCGGACCGCCCTCGCCCATCGCCATCAGCACCGCGAGCGAGACCGGCGCGATGGTGTCGCCTTCGGCGCAGGCCTGCTGCAGCCAGTCCCGGGCCTGGACGGGGTCGGGTTCGCAGCCCTCGCCGCGCACCAACAGGTTGCCGAGGTTGCACTTGGCCATGGTCATCCCGCGCTCGGCGGCGAGCTTCACCAGTTCGAAGCTGCGTACCATGTCCTGCGGCACGCCTTCGCCGTGCCGGTACATGTGCGAGAGGTTGAAGGCGCTCTGCCGGTCGCCGGCGTCGATGCCGCGCTGGTACCAGTAGGCGGCGAACGCAGGGTTGCGCTCGACCGACTGGCCGCGGCCGAAGGCGGCGCCCAGGCTGTTGCAGGCGTCGCCGTCGCCGGCCAGCGCGCGCTGCAGGGTCGTGGCATGGTCGGCCCCGGCCGCGGCGGTCCAGTCGACCGAGGCCGGGTCCTGCCGCGGCGGCGGAGCGCAGCGCGCGAGCAGCCAGTCCAGGTCCTCCAGCAGGCCCTCGCCTGCGGCCACCGCTTCCGCGCCGAGCGCCTCCAGCGCCCGCTGGACGGATTCGCGTGCGGCCAGGACCTGCCCGTGGCGCTCCGCGTCCGGACGCAGCAGGGGCAGCGCGGCGTGGAGGAAGATCGCGAGGCGATAGCGCAGCAGGGCGGGGTCGATCGCCTGCCCCGACTGCGGCAGCAGTTGCGCGTGGGCGTCGCCGGGTCGCCCCGACGCGATCGCGTGCTTTGCCGCGGTCTCGGCCATCGCCACGGACAGCCATCCGGCGGCTTCGGCGCCGGACTCGGCCCGGATCGCGGCCAGCAGGCCGGCCTGGTCCTGCACCGCGCGTCCGGCGAGCTCGAGGTCGCCGGTGGCGATCGACGCTTCGGCAAGCTCGAGCAGGACCAGGGCCAGCCGCTCGGCCTTGCGCCCGGAGGCGCCCTGCTGGATCTCGCCGATCCAGTGCCGCGCCATCGCCGCCGCCAGCGCCGGCTGTCCGCAGCGCCTGAGCAGCCGCGCCAGCGCCGGGTCGACCTGCGCCTTGGCCTGTTCGACGACCGAGACCCGGCGCGGATCCGGTGCGACGGGATCGCGACGGGTGTCGAGCAGCTGGATCGTCTGGTCGTGCCGCGCGCGCACGACGATGCGTCCGTCGGCGTGCGCGAAGTCGAGGATGTCGTAGCCGTCCTCGGCGAACCAGTGCGCCACGCCGCGGGTGGTGCGGGATTGGATCCGGTCTTCCAGGAACCGGAGGCAGCCGGCGTCGTCGCGTGATTCCAGCACCAGGCCCGGGCGTGATTCGAACAGCGCGTGCCGCTCGACGCGGCGGCCCTGGTAACGGTCGCCGACGATCCGCCGGACCTGGCCGCGGGGCCAGGCGCGAACGTCGCCGGGCGCGGCCGCCCGCGGCGTCATGGTCCCGGTCGCGGTGTCGAAGCGGATGTCGACGTCCGCGGCGGAGAACGGATGCAGCACGATGCCGCCCTCGACCACGGTCCACTGCGATGCGGGGGGATGGAAGTGGGTGTCGAGCGTGCCCCTGGCGAGGTCGTAGGCCACGACCAGGGTCTCCAGGGGTGAGTCCTTGTCGTCGGGAACCCGCCGGCGCCGTGCGAGCAGCATGCCCGCCGGGTCGGCTTCGCCGTGGACCAGGCCGAACACCTCGGCGCCGTCGTCGTCGTCGAAGCCGGCCAGGCGCGTGTAGCGTGGATCGCGCGGCAGCAGCGTGGCGAACGCCAGCCGCCACAGCGCACGTGCCGTGGCGACCAGCAGGACACCCTCGGCGAGTTGGACGACGCCGAGGACCGGATGTCCGTCCGGTCGCGGCAGTGGCCAGGACAGCCCGTTCTCGATCGCCACCGCCTCGAGGCTTTCGCCGTCGGATGTCAGCACGCAGGCGACCGCGAGCCGCGAGAGGCCGGTCTCGTCGAACAGCGGCGCGACGTGGCGGAGCGGTGCGGCGGAGCGGCCGCGGAATTCGAACAGGTCCTGGTCGGGCAGTGCCACCAGCCGGAATGCCGCCGGGCCGCCGCCGTGGAGCAGCAGCAGGGGGCCGAAACGGCGCGCGCAGCTGCCGCCGTCGCCCTCCTCGTCGACGATCTCGACGCCGGTGATCTCGGCCGCTTGCTCCATCCGCCGCTCGCGGGCCTGCCACAGGCCGAAGCGGGTGATCGCGGTGGCGCGGGGCCGGTGCCGGGCCAGCAGGTGGTCGCCGGGCAGCAGCAGGGCGTCGCTGGTGCCCTGCGGCTGCTGCGCCAGCTCGGACAGGTCGCAGTCGTCGATCCAGCGCAGGCTGGCCTGGACGTCCCAGTAGAACGGACTGCCGCGCCACGGCCGGGCGAGCACGCGGCCGGCGCCGAGGGCCTCGATCTCCTCCAGCTGGCCGGTGTGCGCGGACAGCTCGTAGGTGAACGCGCCCCGGGAGGCGTCGAAGACCGCCGGGCGCCCGCCCTGCAGCATCAGCGCCCGCTGCCCGTCGATCGCCACCGCGTGCGTGGTGTACTGCCCGAAGTCCCAGCGCGCCAGCGGCTGCAGCGCGCCCTCGGCCAGGTCCACGCGCTCGCAGCCGTAGCCCGACCAGGCCAGCACGTGGCCGTCCATCGGCAGCACGCCGCGGAACACGTTCGAGCCGGCGCCGCGGAAGTAGGACGAGGTGGGGTCGACCGGTTGGTCGGTCCGGAAGCGCTCGAGCACCGCGCCGGTGCCGATGTCCAGCAGGGTGATGCAGAGCCGCCCGTCGGGTTCGGTGGTCCACGAGAACAGCCGCGCGTCGTCCAGCAGGTCGGCGCCGCCGGCCTCGGTGCCCGGCTGCAGCAGGTCGATGCGGCGTTCGTGCGGATCGAGCTGGACGATGCCGCCGCCGTTGGTCGCCAGCAGCACGTTCCGCCGCGACGGCAGGACCAGCTTCGGCGCGTGGTTGCGGCCGAGCAGCGTCGAGAAGGCCAGGACGGCTTCGCCGGTCCGGAACGACCAGACCGCGGTCGCGCCCATGCCCGCGGTCAGCACGTGGTCCTCGTCGATGGCGACGAAGTGCGACTGGAACGCGGTCAGCAGGCGGTTGCCCGAGCTGTTGAGCTGGGGCAGGGCGAAGTCCGTGCGCACGCCCATGCCGTCGCGCGCGCCGTCGGCGGTGATCGACTGGCAGGGCAGGGTGGCCCCGGGCACGTCGATGCGTCCGCTGGGGGTGCCGTCGGCGGACCAGCGGTAGAGGACGCCGGCCGTCCCGTCGCGGCCGCGGCCGAAGGCCATGAGGGTGCCGTCGGCGAGCCGGTCCACGCGCAGCAGCGGTTCGTCCCCGGTCCGCAGCCGCAGGATGTCGCGCCCGGCCGGGATGCTCGACAGCGCGACCGAACCGTCCCTGCCGCAGCTCAGCAGGCGGCGTCCCGGCACGCGG
>JAFAEU010000097.1 GCA_023423855.1 Pseudomonadota bacterium
CTCCAGCGTGGCGCCCTCGCGCACCATCGCCACCGCGGCGCGGCCGCGGTAGTAGGGGCTGTCGGGGCGGATCAGCGAGATCGCGGTCTCCATCACCGGCAGGCCGCGGTCGAGGCTCTGCGCCGCACCGCGCGCCGCGCCGCGGCCGGCCTTCTTGCGCTGGGCCAGGCGCTCGACGTCGCGGCGCAGGTAGACGCGGCTGCGGTGGTCAGGGCCGGGGCGCGACTCGACCAGGCCGCGGCTGACGTAGGCATAGAGCGTGGCCGGGCTGATCCCGAGCAGGGCGCAGGCCTCGGGGGCGGGCATCAGGTCGCTGTCGGCGGGCGTACTCATGGCTGAAAGGTTGATTTGTTCGATCAAGATTGATCAACCCGAAGAAGAGTGCCACATTGCACGCCATCCGGGAATCCCCGCCGCCTACCCCCGCGAGCCAGGCCATGACCACTGCTTCCGCCGGCGCACGCTTCCGCGCCGCCCTCGCCGCCGAATCGCCGCTGCAGGTGATCGGCGCGATCAACGCCAACCACGCCCTGCTCGCGCAGCGCGCCGGCTACCGGGCGATCTACCTGTCCGGCGGCGGCGTCGCCGCGGGCTCGCTGGGCCTGCCCGACCTCGGCATCAACACGCTCGAGGACGTGCTGATCGACGTGCGGCGCATCACCGATGTCTGCGCGCTGCCGCTGCTGGTCGACATCGACACCGGCTTCGGACCCAGCGCGTTCAACATCGAGCGCACGGTCAAGTCGCTGGTCAAGGCCGGCGCGGCGGCCTGCCACATCGAGGACCAGGTCGGCGCCAAGCGCTGCGGCCACCGGCCGGGCAAGGAGATCGTGTCGGCCGGCGAGATGGTCGACCGGATCAAGGCCGCCGCCGATGCGAAAACCGATCCGGACTTCTTCCTGATCGCGCGCACCGACGCCATCCAGGTCGACGGCGTCGACGCCGCGATCGAGCGCGCCGTCGCCTGCGTCGAGGCCGGCGCCGACGGCATCTTCGCCGAGGCCGCCTACGACCTCGACACCTACCGCCGCTTCGTCGACGCGGTACAGGTGCCGGTGCTGGCCAACATCACCGAGTTCGGCGCGACCCCGCTGTTCTCGCGCGACGAACTGGCCTCGGCCGGCGTGGCGATCCAGCTGTTCCCGCTGTCGGCGTTCCGCGCCGCGAACAGGGCGGCCGAAGCGGTGTACGAGGCCGTGCGCCGCGACGGGCACCAGAAGTCGGTCGTGGACACCATGCAGACTCGCGAGGAACTGTACGAGCGCATCGGCTACCACGCCTTCGAGCGCAAGCTCGACGCGCTGTTCGCGAAGAAATGACCGCCGTGCCGCCCCCGTCGCCCGTGCCGCCGCCGGTGAGGAAGCCGGAATGGGATGCGGTGGCCGCGGTCATCGCGGCACTGATCGGCCTGCTCGCGCTGGTGGTGTCCGGATACACCGCGGTGCTGCAGCGGCAACAGGTGCGCGCCGAGGTGTGGCCGATGCTGCAGCCGGCGATCTCGCCGAGCAGGCGCAGCGTGAGCATCGAGAACAAGGGCGTGGGGCCGGCGATCGTGCGCAGCCTCAAGGTGTACGTCGACGGGCGGGTGATGCGGAACTGGCCGGAGGTGATGGATGCGCTCGGCCTGTCTGACCTGCGCGACACGCCCGCCTCGACCGTCAACGGCATCGTCATCGCCGCGGGCGAGACCATCCAGCAGCTGTCGTTCGCCGAGGACGAGGCGGCGTTCCAGCGCTTCTACCGGCAGTACCCGCGCATCCGGCTGCAGGCGTGCTACTGCTCGACGCTGGACGAATGCTGGATGTTCGACGAACGCGAGCCGCCGCGCGCGGGCCGGCGCGCGGAGACAAAGGCCTGCCCGGCGCCCGGCGGGGACGAATTCGTGGACAACGAACTGCTGCCGGCGCCGGAGCCGGAGCCGTCCGGATGATGGTCGGCCGGCGGGCCGGACGGGGCGATCGCCCCGCCCGGCGCCCTCCGGCACGTGCGGGCGCGGCCTCGCGGCCGCTTCATCCAGACCAACGCATCGCGGTCGCGCGAACGGCCAACCAGACAAGCCAACGACACGCAGTCCAGGAGACAGATCCATGAGCCAAGCCACTCCCGCCACGCCGTTCAAGCCGAAGAAGTCGGTGGCCCTGTCCGGCACCGCCGCCGGCAACACCGCGCTGTGCACCGTCGGTCGCACCGGCAACGACCTCGCCTACCGCGGCTACGACATCCTCGACCTGGCGACCACGTCCGAGTTCGAGGAGATCGCGCACCTGCTGGTGCACGGCAAGCTGCCCAACGCCGCCGAACTGCGTGCGTACAAGGCGAAGCTGAAGTCGCTGCGCGGCCTGCCCGCCGCGGTCAAGGCCGCGCTCGAGGAGCTGCCGCCGTCGGCGCACCCGATGGACGTGATGCGCACCGGCGTCTCGGCGCTGGGCTGCGTGTCGCCGGAGAAGGACGACCACAACCATCCGGGCGCGCGCGACATCGCCGACAAGCTGATGGCGTCGCTCGGCTCGATGCTGCTGTACTGGTACCACTGGAGCCACAACGGCCGCGCGATCGACGTGGAGACCGACGACGACTCCATCGGCGGGCACTTCCTGCACCTGCTGCACGGCGAACCGCCGCGCGAGAGCTGGGTGCGGGCGATGCACACCTCGCTGATCCTGTACGCCGAGCACGAGTTCAACGCCAGCACCTTCACCTGCCGCGTGATCGCCGGTACGGGCAGCGACATGTACAGCGCCATCGCCGGCGGCATCGGCGCGCTGCGCGGGCCCAAGCACGGCGGCGCCAACGAGGTCGCGTTCGAGATCCAGAAGCGCTACGACAACCCGGACGAGGCCGAGGCCGACATCAGGGCGCGGGTGGAGCGCAAGGAAGTGGTGATCGGCTTCGGCCATCCGGTCTACACCGTGTCCGATCCGCGCAACAAGGTGATCAAGCAGGTCGCGAAGGACCTGTCGGAAGAGGAGGGCAGCACGAAGATGTACGACATCGCCGAGCGCCTGGAGTCGGTGATGTGGGACATCAAGAAGATGTTCCCGAACCTCGACTGGTTCAGCGCGGTCAGCTACCACATGATGGGCGTGCCGACGGCGATGTTCACCCCGCTGTTCGTGATCTCGCGCACCAGCGGCTGGAGCGCGCACGTGGTCGAGCAGCGCATCGACGGCAAGATCATCCGGCCGAGCGCGAATTACACCGGTCCGGAGGACCGGAAGTTCGTGCCGCTCGACCAGCGCGATTGATCCGTTCCTGCTCCCTCCCCCGCAAAGCGGGGGAGGGCTGGGGTGGGGGCCACCG
>JAFAEU010000109.1 GCA_023423855.1 Pseudomonadota bacterium
GCACGCAGTCGCGCGGCAACGCCGGCGGCCCGCCGCCCGGCGCGATGGTGATCCGCATGGGTGGCAGCGGCGACGCCAACGTGCAGGCGCAGATCCGCCAGCGCACGCTCGAGCGCATGCAGGAGAACTATGCCGGCTTCACCCGCCTGCTCGACGACTCGCAGCGCCAGCGCTGGGACGCCGCGCTCGCGTCCTCGCTCAACGCCACCCGCGCCACCCTGTACCGGCTGGTCGACGGCCGCCGCGAAGCAGTGGCGGTGCGCGTCGGCGCCAGCGACGGCAGCAGCACCGAGATCAACGGCAACGTCGAGGTCGGCGACGAGATCATCACCGGCGAGCGCGCGCGGAAATGACGCCGGCCATGGACGCCACGCCGGTCATCGAGACCCGCGCGCTGCGCAAGGTCTATGCCGAGGGCAGCGAGGCCGAGGTGGTCGCGCTCGCCGGCGCGGACCTGGTGATCGGGCGCGGCGAGTTCGTCGCGATCATGGGGCCCTCGGGCTCGGGCAAGTCGACGCTGATGAACCTGGTCGGCTGCCTCGACACGCCGAGTTCCGGCCAGTACCTGTGCGACGGCGTCGACGTCGCCACGCTCGACCGCGAGCAGCTGGCGGTGCTGCGCCGCGACAAGATCGGCTTCGTGTTCCAGGGCTTCAACCTGCTGCCGCGGATGACGGCGGAGGACAACGTCGCGATGCCGCTGGGCTACGCGCAGGTGCCGCCGCCCGAGCGCCGGCGGCTGGCGCAGGAGGCATTGGCGGCCGTGGGCCTGTCGGGACGCGCCACGCACCGGCCCAGCGAACTGTCCGGCGGCCAGCAGCAGCGCGTGGCGATCGCGCGCGCGCTGATCAACCGGCCGGCGATCCTGCTGGCCGACGAGCCCACCGGCGCACTCGACTCGAAGACCGGCGAGGAGATCCTGGCGCTGTTCAAGCGCCTGCGCGACGACGGGCACACGGTGGTGCTGATCACCCACGACGCCGAGGTGGCGGCGCATGCCGATCGCACCTGCGTGATGCGCGACGGCGAGTTGCATGAAGAGTAGTGATTGGTGATTCGGAAAAGCGTAGATGCATGGCCCTCGGGAATTCCGGTCGGGCCGTGCACGGATCACGGACCACGAATCACCAATCACGAATCACCAATCACGGACCAACGACAAGAACTTCACGGACGTCCTGCGCACCGCCCTGTTCGCACTGCGCGGCAACTGGATGCGCAGCGCGCTGACCTCGCTGGGCGTGATCATCGGCATCGCCTCGGTGATCGTGATGGTCTCGGTCGGGCAGGGCACGCAGGCCGAGATCGACAAGATGGTCGCGGGGCTCGGTTCGCAGCGGCTCGACGTCTCGCCCAACGTCGCGCGCAGCAGCGGCGGCGTGCGCATGAGCGCGAGCAGCTTCTTCACGCTGTCGCAGGACGACGTCGACGCGATCCGCAGCGAGATTCCCGAAGTGCAGTACATCTCCGGATCGCTGCGCGGCAGCAGCCAGGTGGTGTACGCCGAGCGCAACTGGAACAGCAGCTGGCAGGGCGTGGATCCGGACTACCTGGTCATCAACGGCTGGAGCATCGCCGACGGCGAGGGCTTCGAGGCCAGCGGCGACGACAAGACGGTGCTGATCGGCGAGACCGTGCGCCGGGAGCTGTTCGGCGACGAGAGCGGCATCGGCGAGACCATCCGCATCGGTCGCGTGCCGCTGACCGTGGCCGGCACCCTGGCGCCGAAGGGGCAGAGCAGCTTCGGCCGCGACCAGGACGAGATCGTCATGGTGCCGCTGGAAACCGCGCGCCGCCGGCTGATGGGCTCGATGGGCATGCCGCCCAAGGCGGTGATGGAAATCTCGCTGGCGGTGTCCGACGCCGACGAGCTGGCCTATGTGCAGGGCGAGCTGGAATCGCTGCTGCGCCAGCGCCATCGCATCGCTCCGGGCGCGGAAGACGACTTCCGCGTGCGCAACATGTCCGAGATCGTGGCCACGCGCACCGCGACCACGCGGCTGATGTCGTGGCTGCTGGGCGCGGTGGCGACCATCTCGCTGATCGTCGGCGGCATCGGCATCATGAACATCATGCTGGTGTCGGTGACCGAGCGCATCCGCGAGATCGGCCTGCGCATGGCTGTCGGTGCCGGGCCGTCGGACATCCGACGCCAGTTCCTCGCCGAGGCGATGCTGCTGTCGCTGGGCGGCGGCGTGCTCGGCATCCTGATCGGCGTCGTCGGCGCCCTGCTGGTGGGGCAGTTCAACAGCGAACTGCCGGTGGAGCTCAACGGCAAGGTGATCGCGCTCGCGGCCGGCTTCTCGATCGCCACCGGACTGTTCTTCGGCTACTACCCGGCGAGCAAGGCCAGCCAGCTCGATCCGATCGATGCGCTGCGCCAGCAGTAGGAGTGCTCCGGGCGCGATTGCTTCGTCGTCGCTACGTTCCATTGATGCCTGGAGATGTCGCCCCGAGCGCAGCGAGGGATCTGCCGTCCGGTCCCGGAGAAGGGCCCGTCGCGGCGCAGGCCTGCATGGGTTGCACCTGAAGGCGCTGCTGCGGGGGCGGGCAACGGGTATCCTTGCGTTTTCCGCGCAGGACCCCGCCGTGCGCTCTTTCATTTTCCTTCTGATGGCAGTGTTTTCGATGACCGCGACCGCACAGGACCGCCCCGTTTCCCCGACCGCGCTGGTGATCCACGGCGGCGCCGGCGTGATCGAACGCGCCGACCTCGGCGCGGACGACGAGCGCGCGATCCGCGCGGCGCTGGATGCGGCGCTGGACGCCGGCCAGGCCGTGCTGGCGCGCGGCGGCAGCGCGCTGGACGCGGTCGAGGCCGCGGTGGTGGCGCTGGAGGAGTCGCCGCGCTTCAACGCCGGCAAGGGCGCCGTGTACAACGCCGAAGGCGGGCACGAACTCGACGCCTCGGTCATGGAAGGCCACACCCGCCGCGCCGGCGCGGTGGCCGGCGTGACCACGGTGCGCAACCCGATCCGGCTGGCGCGCGCGGTGATGGAGCATTCGCCGCACGTGATGCTGATCGGCGAGGGCGCCGAGGCGTTCGCCGACGCGCAGCCGGGGATCGAGCGCGTGTCCAACGACTGGTTCGACACCGAAACGCGCCACGAGCAGCTGAAGAAGGCGCAGCAGCGCGAGCGCGACCAGACGCAGGCCGCGGCCGACCTCAAGGGGAAATACTTCGGCACCGTCGGCGCGGTGGCGCTCGATGCGCAGGGCCACATCGCCACGGCGACTTCCACCGGCGGCATGACCAACAAGAAGTGGGGCCGCGTCGGCGATTCGCCGATCGTCGGCGCCGGCACCTGGGCCGACGATCGCTGCGGCGTGTCGGGCACCGGCTGGGGCGAGTTCTTCATCCGCAACGCGGTCGCGCACGACATCTGCGCGCGCGTGGCCTATCGCGGCGACACCCTGCAGGCCGCGGCCGACGAGGTGATCATGAAGGTGGTGCCGGAACTCGGCGGCGACGGCGGTGCGATCGCGCTCGACCGCGACGGCAACATCGCCATGCCGTTCAACACCTCGGGCATGTACCGCGGCTGGGTGAAGCCGGACGGCAGCCGCGGCACCGCGATCTTCCGCGAGGACTGATTCCTTCGGGCCCGGCCTGCAGCGGGTTTGCAGACTGGATCAATCCGGCTGCTGCAGGTACGGCGCGATGATGCCGCGCCACAGCGCGTAGCCCCGGGCATTGATGTGCAGCCGGTCCTCGATGAAGAGGCTGGCGTCGGGTTGGCCCTGCGCATCGAGCATCGGCGTGAATACGTCGATGAAGTCGATGCCGTCGCGGGTCGCGGCCCATTCGCGCACCAGCGCGTTCGCCTCGCGCTGGTGTTCAAGCTGCGCCGCGCGCAGCGGGCTGGGCTTGATCGCGATGTAGCCGATGCGAAGGCCGGGCTGGTCGCGATGCAGGCGCGCCACCAGGGCCTGGAAGTCGGACAGCACCTGCGCCGGACTGCGCCCGGCGTCGATGTCGTTGTCGCCGGCGTAGACCAGCACCTGGCGCGGCCGGTAGCGCAGCACGAGCGGGTCGGCGTACCAGACCGAATCGCGGACGTGCGAGCCGCCGAAGCCGCGATTCAGCACGGGCACGCCCGGGAAGTCCTGCGCGAGGGTATCCCACAGGCGCACCGAGGAACTGCCCGTGAACACCACCGGATGCAGCGGCGGCGGGGAGGCGGCGTCTTCGGCGGCGAAGCGCGCCATGTCGGCGGCCCAGGCCGGTGAAGACACCGGATCGATCCCCGCCGGGGCATCCCCGGAGGCGGCCTGTGGGGCGCTGCGGCACGCGGGCAGCGCCAGCAGCGTGGCGAGGGCAAAAAGCAGCAGCAGCGCTTTGCAGGAGCTTGCAGGGGTTCTCACGGCCTGTTTCCAATGATGGCTGGATCGTGATTCCGGCGGCGGTTTGCGGCGCGTTTGCGCAGCACCGGCGCGGCGTGAAAATACGCTGGAATCACGCGCAACTATGGCAAAATTGCACTGTTGCGGCCAACGCCGCGCCCATGACAGCTGCATGCCATCGACCCTGTCGCAGTCTCCGCCCGGCGCCGCCGGTCGCCGCCTCGGGGATGCAGGCCCGGACCCGTGGACGCGGGTCGCGTGATGGCCGACGAAACCGGGCACCTGCCGCGCCGTCCCGCCCGCATCCTGATGGCGACCCGCTGGTCGCTGCAGGGGCTGAAGGCGGCGTGGCTGCACGAGTCCTCGTTCCGGCTGGAGGTGTACCTGCTGGCCGTGCTCGGGCCGCTGGCGCTGTGGCTGGGCAACGATGGCGTCGAGCGCGCGCTGCTGCTGGGCAGTTGCCTGCTGGTGCTGGCGGTGGAGCTGCTCAATTCCGCGGTCGAGGCGGTGATCGAGCGCTACGGCGCCGAGCACCACGAGCTGGCCGGGCGCGCGAAGGACATGGGCTCGGCCGCGGTGTTCGTGACGATGCTGAACGTGTTGCTGGTGTGGGGGCTGGTGCTGGCCCCGCGCTGGCTCTAGAGACCGAAAAGAGGAAGTCAATCCGATGCTGGAGCTGTTGAGCGATCCGCAGGTGTGGATCCTGTTACTGACCCTGAGCACGATCGAGATCGTGCTGGGCATCGACAACCTGGTGTTCATCTCGATCGCGGTCAGCAAGCTGCCGCCGGAGCGTCGCGAGTTCGCGCGCAAGTTCGGCATCGCGGTGGCCTGCATCACCCGCATCGGCCTGCTGCTGACGCTGGCCTGGCTGGCGAGCCTGACCGCGGACCTGTTCGTCCTGTTCGGGCAGGGCATCTCGGTGCGCGACCTGGTGCTGATCCTCGGCGGCGTGTTCCTGCTGGTGAAGGGCGCGCTGGAGATCCGCGAGCTGGTCGGCGGCGGCCACGACGACGGCGGCCCAGCGGCGAAGGCGGCGGTGTCCTTCGGCGGCGTGATCGCGCAGATCGCGGTGATCGACATCGTGTTCTCGCTCGACTCGGTGATCGCCGCGGTCGGCATGGCCGGCGACTACGTGCCGGTGATGGTCGCCGCGATCCTGATCGCGGTCAGCGTGATGCTGCTGGCGGCGCGTCCGCTGGGACAGTTCATCGACGCCAACCCGACGGTGAAGATGCTGGCGCTGGCCTTCATCGTGCTGATCGGCGC
>JAFAEU010000180.1 GCA_023423855.1 Pseudomonadota bacterium
GTACAGCGGCAGCCGCGGCAGCTCGTACTTGCCCATCAGCACCTGGTTGATGCCGAAGGCCAGCAGCATGCCCAGCACGATGCCGATGGTCGCGAGCAGGAAGTTCTCGGTCTGGAAGTAGCGCAGGATCTGGCCCTTGGTCGCGCCCAGCGCGCGGCGCACGCCGATCTGCTTGGTGCGCTGCTGCACCCAGAAGCTGGCCAGGCCGACGATGCCCAGCGCGGTGATGAACAGCAGGCTGATGCAGACGATGCCCAGCAGCCAGGCCATCGCCCGCGGGGCCTGGTAGAACTCGTTGCGCAGCTGCTCGAAGGTCTTGGTGTTGTCCTCGAGGATGATGCGGTTGGGCGCATTGGCGCGCAGCGCGGCCACGGACGCCTTCAGGACCTCGTCGCGGCGCGCGGGGTCGGTGCGGATCACGTAGTTGCCGCCGACGCTGTAGTGCGGGCGGATCGGGAAGACCATCGTGTACTCGCGCGCGGCGGGACCACCCTGCATGCTCGGGCGCACGAGGTGCTCGACCACGCCGACGACGCGGATCGGCGCGTCGCCCCAGCTGTAGAAGGTCTTGCCCACGGCGTCCTCGCCGGGGAACAGCTGCTCGGCCATCCTGCGGGTGATGATCGTCGCGCCGATATTGTCCGCGGCTCCGCTGTCGACGGCGGCGAACTCGAGGTATTCATCGGGCAGGAAGTCGCGCCCGGCGACCAGCTTCAGCCCGAGGGTCTCGACGAACTGGTCCTCCGCCATGTAGACGGTGGCACTGAGCGTCGGTCGCGACTGCTCCTGCGCCAGCCGCACGCCGCTGTTCCATGACGAGTTCACGAACGGCACCTGGTTGATCACGGTTGCCGCAGTGACGCCGGGCAGGCCGCGCAGCGTGGCGAGGTCGGCCTTGGTCTGCGCCTCGGCGTTGTCGTCGCTGCCGATGCCGGTGAGCTGCACGCGGACCAGTTCGTTCTCGGCCAGGCCGCTGACCTCGCGCACCTGGGTGATCCGCTCGCCGATCATGAACAGGGCGTTGCAGATGATCGCGCAGGTCAGCGCGATCTCCAGCACGATCAGGGTCGCGGCGGTCTTGTGGCGCAGCAGCGTGGACAGGATGGGTCGGAATTCCATGGTGGTCTCCAGGGGCTTCTTCTTTTGTCATTTCGACCGCAGGGAGAAATCTCGCCTCCGGCGCGGGAGAGGGAAGATTTCTCCCTGCGGTCGAAATGACAGGCTTCTTCTTCCGGCTTGCGCCTTACCCGCAAGCGGGGGAGAGGATCGAATTCACTGCGATTTCAGCTGCAGCGCCGGCGTCACCTGCATCGCGCGCCACGCCGGCAGCAGGCCGGCGAACAGGCTCGCGACGACCGCCAGCGCGAACGTGGTCAATAGCATGCCGAGGTTGAGGTGCGCGAGTTCGGCGTAGCTCGACGGCTGCTGCCGCACCGCCCACAGGCCGAGCAGCGACAGCCCCAGGCCGAGGACGCCGCCGGCCAGGCCGATCGTGCCGGCCTCGACCAGGCACTGCTTGAAGATCTCCATGCGCGAGGCGCCCAGCGCGCGGCGCACGCCGATCTCGCTGCTGCGGCGCAGGAACTTCGCCAGCAGCAGGCCGACGGTGTTGAGCAGGCACACCAACAGGAAGCCGAAGCCCAGCCACAGCTGCATCACCACGTCGTTGGGCACCACGCGGTTGAAATCCAGCCACTCCATCACGTTGCGCAGGCGCACGTTGGTGGGGCGCTCGAAGCGGCCGGACGCGCGCTGCTGTTCGGAATAGTTGGCCAGGTAGTTGCGGTAGCCGGCCACCTTCTCCGCGCTGTCGAGCTGCACCCAGTACTGGATCCATGCGCAGGGGACGTTGACGCCGGTGGAGTCGCCGCGGCTGTCGCCCCAGCAGTTCATGCTGCCGTTGCGGCCCATGTCGAGGTCGCGCGAGGTGGAGAACGGCAGGAACACGTCTTCCAGTTCGCCGTAGCGGTCGCTGTACATGTCGTAGAAGCGGGGCGTCGGGCGCCACTCGTCGACCACGCCGACGATGGTGAAGTCGGCCTGGTCGAACCGCACCTGCTTGCCGACGCTGTTGCCACCGCCGAACAGGCGTTCGTTGAGCGCCCTGGAGATCACCGCGACGCGCGCATGGGCCTCGTCCTCCTTCGCGGCCCAGCCGTTGCCGAACAGGAACGGCACCTCGAACATCGGGAAGAAATCGGCGCTGGTATAGCGCGCGTCGGTGGTGAACGGCGCCATGCCCGACTGCTCGGGCGTGACCGACAGTCCGCCGCCGGTCATCATCGCCTGGCGGTCGCCGCGCTTCTCGCGCAGCAGGGCCTCGGCGTCGAAGCGGGTGGACTGGTCGTTCGGTTCCTCGCCGGCGACGTAACCCTGCATGGTTTCGGGGTCGAGCTGCACGTAGAACAGCTGCTTGCTCTTGCCCGGGATCGGGTCGCCGGACAGCACGGTGAACACCGTCAGCGTGGTCATGCAGGCGCCGATGCCGAGCGCGATCGCCAGCACCATCAGCGCCGTGAGCACCCTGTTGCGCCGGAAGCTGCGCAGGGCGAGGTTGAGGTAGTAGCCGAACATGGCGGTGTCCTCAGGCGTTGGTGGCGGATTCGGCTTCGATGCGCGACGCGTGGGCGGCGCGCGTCAGGTTCGGCTCGATCGACAGGTCGGTGGCCATGCCGTCAACGATGTGCACGTTGCGCTGCGCGCGTGCGGCCAGTTCGGGGTCGTGGGTCACCATCACGATCGTCGTGCCGCGGCTGTTGATGTCCTCCAGCAGCTCCATCACGCTGCGCGCCATCTGCGAGTCGAGGTTGCCGGTGGGTTCGTCGGCGAGCAGCAGGCGCGGCGAACCGGCGAGCGCGCGCGCGATGGCGGCGCGCTGTTGCTGGCCGCCGGAGAGCTCGGCCGGGAAGTGCTTCATGCGCGATCCCAGCCCGACCTGCGACAGCGCCTCCTCGATCCGCATCCTGCGCTCGCTGGCCGGCATGCCGCGGTAGCGCAGCGGCACGTCGGCGTTGTCGAACAGGTTCAGGTCGGGGATCAGGTTGAAACTCTGGAAGATGAAGCCGATCTTCTCGTTGCGCAGGCGCGAGCGCTGGTTGTCGCTGAGCCCCTTCACGTCGACGCCGTCGAGGTGGTACTCGCCGCCGGTGAAGGTCTCGAGCAATCCCGCGATGTTGAGGAAGGTGGTCTTGCCCGAGCCCGACGGGCCGGTGACGGCAACGAACTCGCCGTCGCCCACGTGCAGGTCCAGCGAGCGCAGCGCGTGGGTTTCGACGAGTTCGGTGCGGTAGACCTTGGTGACCTGGCGCATGTCGAGCATGGTGGCTTTCCTTCGGGGCGATGGCGCAATGGAGGGAGGAGCCACCCCGGTCCTGCGGCCAGGCCCGTCCGGAGAGAGCGTCGGACGGGCCCGGGCGGAACCGGGATGGAAAAGCGTGGCCGGCCTCAGCCGATGCCGAAGCGCGACGGCAGGGCCGAGCGCGCGACATAGCCGCCGTCGCTGCGCGTGCGCCGCCGTCCGCCGTTGGCGGCGGCGCGGCAGCCCTCGTCGCGGGAGGCGTCGAAGGCGAACAGCTCGTGCAGGCGCAGCGGCACGGCGTCGGCCAGCTGCTGCGCGGTCCAGTGCAGGCGGGAGGGGAAGGGGGCGAAGGCGTTCATGTCATTGTCCCGAGAGGCGGACGCGGTCCGCGTTGGCGAACTGGTCGGTGCCGGAGACGACGATGCGCTCGCCTTCCTGCAGGCCCGACACGATTTCCACGGCGTTGAGGCTGCTGGCCCCGGCCTGGATCGGCCGCCGTACGGCGCTGCTGCCGTCGACGACGTAGGCGAAGCGGCCGCCGTCCTGCTCCAGGAACGGGCCGCGCTCGACCATCAGCACGTTCTCGCGCGTGTCGAGCACGATGCGCGCGGACAGGCGCTGGTTCTGGCGCAGGCCCGGCGGCTGCTGGCCATCGTCGAAGCGCAGCCGCGCGGTGACCTCGCCGTTGACGACTTCCGGCGACACCGCCGACACCTTCGCGGCGTAACGGTTGCCGCCGCTGGTGATCTGGCCGGGCACGCCGATGGCGAGATCGCGGGCGAAGCTTTCCGGCACGCGGATCTCGACCTCGAACACGCTCAGGTCGACCACGCTCAGGATCGGCGCGTTGATCGCGACGTTGGTGCCCTGCGCGATCTGCACCTGGCCGACCTGGCCGTCGAACGGCGCGCGCAGCGTCAGCGCCTCGACCTGGCGCTGCAGTTCGGCCACCACCGCCTGCTGGCGGTCGGCGAGCAGGCGCTTGTTGCGCGCGTCGATGCCGGCGCCCTGGCCCTGCAGCGAGAAGTCCTTGCGCGCCGCAGCGAGGCCGATGTCGGCCTTCTTCAGCCCGTCGAGCGCGCGGTCGTATTCGTTCTTCGAGACCGCGCCGCCGTCGAAGGCGCGCTGGTAGCGCTCGACGTCGCGCTGCGCGGCGGTGTGCTCGATCTGCGCCTGGTCGAGCAGCTTCTGCGCGTCCGAGCGCGTGAGCTGGGCGTCGAGCATCGCGCGGTTGGCCTCGCCCTGCAGGCTGGCCAGCGTCGACTCCTCCTGCACCAGCTTGCTGCGCAGTTCCGGACTGTCGATCACGGCCAGTTCCTGGCCCTGCTTGACCACGTCGCCGGCGACGACCTTCAGCGCCACCGTGCCGCCGGCGATGGCGTAGAGGGTGGGGCTGTTGGCGGTGATCACGCGGCCGTCGGCGGACAGGTCGCGGACCAGGTCGCCGCGCTTGACCTCGGCGATGC
>JAFAEU010000183.1 GCA_023423855.1 Pseudomonadota bacterium
TCAATCTGTCCCAGAAGCAAGAAGTAGTCGCCGAGCTGGCAGACGTCGCCGCCAAGGCCCACTCCTTGATCGCAGCCGAATACGCTGGCACCACGGTCGCCCAGATGACCGCGATGCGCAAGCAGGCCCGCGAAACCGGTGTTTTCTTGAAGGTTGTCAAGAACACCCTGGCTTCGCGTGCCGTTGAAGGCACC
The DNA here is from genome assembly GCA_023423855.1 of Pseudomonadota bacterium. Taxonomy (GTDB): domain Bacteria; phylum Pseudomonadota; class Gammaproteobacteria; order Xanthomonadales; family Xanthomonadaceae; genus Luteimonas. Next base: position 195 of record JAFAEU010000183.1, read on the forward strand.
GAGTTCGCATGTGCACAGGACAAGCTGGTTGGTCCGCTGCTGTACGCGTTCTCGCTCGAGGAGCCCGGCGCTGCCGGTCGCCTGATCAAGGAATTTGCCAAGAGCAACGACAAGCTGCAGGCGAAGGTCGTGGCCATCGGCGGGGAAGTGTTCCCGGCCAGCCACGTGGAAGTGCTGGCGTCGCTGCCGACCCGTGACCAGGCCCTGGCCATGCTGGCCCGCGTCCTGGCCGAGCCGGTCACGATGTTCGCGCGCGCCATCAAGGCCGTTGGCGAGAAGCAGGGTGGTGGCGAAGAAGCCCCCGCTGCCGAGCCGGCCGCCGAGACCGCCTGAGTTCGACGTTTTCCTGGTTCCCTGACGGGAACCTAATCCAGAAAATCATTCAAAGGTAATCAAAATGTCCCTTACCAACGAGCAGATCGTCGACGCCATCGCCGAGAAGTCCCTGATGGAAGTGATGGAGCTGGTCAAGGCCATCGAAGAGAAGTTCGGCGTCTCCGCCGCCGCTCCGGTTGCCGTGGCCGCCGCCGCTGGCCCGGCCGCTGCTGTCGAAGAGCAGACCGAGTTCAACATCATCCTGAAGGATGCCGGCGCCAAGAAGGTCGAGGTCATCAAGACCGTTCGTGCCATCACCGGCCTGGGCCTGAAGGAAGCGAAGGATCTGGCCGAAGCCGGTGGCGTCGTGAAGGAAGGCGCTTCGAAGGAAGAAGCCGACAAGATCAAGAAGGACCTGGAAGCTGCTGGCGCGACTGTCGAAGTCAAGTAAGCACTTCCTTGCGTCGCCATCGAAACACGGCGATGCAGCAAAGGCTGGGGACGTAAGTCCCCGGCCTTTGGCCGTTTCAAGCCGCAAATGGATTGCGGGCAAGGGTAACCAGCGGATTCGGCCAGTGACGGCCGCGACGCGGGAAGTCCAACTCCCGATCCACGCGAGTTGGCAGTTGGAAGTAGCGGGAGAAGGCGTGCTGGTGCCGGCAATACCAGCGACTTCCAACTGACAATTTAATGTTCCTTTCGGGCCGCGGACGCGCGGCCTGCACAGCCAAGGCGGAAGACCCCATGACGTCATATTCGTTCACCGAAAAGAAGCGCATCCGCAAGGATTTCGGCAAGCAGAGCTCGATCCTCGAGGTGCCGTTCCTGCTCGCCATCCAGGTGGATTCCTACCGCGAGTTCCTGCAGGAAAACGTTGATCCGGCCAAGCGCAAGGATCTGGGCCTGCACGCCGCGCTGAAGTCGGTGTTCCCGATTTCGAGCTACAGCGGCAACGCCGCCCTGGAATACGTCGGCTACAAGCTCGGCGACCCGGTGTTCGACGAGCGCGAGTGCCGCCAGCGTGGCATGAGCTACGGCGCGCCGCTGCGCGTGACCGTGCGCCTGGTGATCTACGACCGCGAGTCGTCGACCAAGGCCATCAAGTACGTGAAGGAGCAGGAGGTCTACCTGGGCGAAATCCCGCTCATGACCGAGAACGGCACCTTCATCGTCAACGGTACCGAGCGCGTCATCGTGTCGCAGCTGCACCGTTCGCCGGGTGTGTTCTTCGACCATGACCGTGGCAAGACCCACAGCTCGGGCAAGCTGCTGTACAGCGCCCGCATCATCCCCTACCGCGGCTCGTGGCTGGACTTCGAGTTCGACCCGAAGGACGCGCTGTTCACCCGTATCGACCGTCGCCGCAAGCTGCCTGTGTCGATCCTGCTGCGCGCGCTTGGCTACAGCAACGAAGAGATGCTGGCCGAGTTCTTCGAGATCAACACCTTCCACATCAATCCGGACGAAGGCGTCCAGCTGGAGCTGGTGCCCGAGCGCCTGCGTGGCGAGACCCTGAACTTCGACCTGGCCGATGGCGACAAGGTCATTGTCGAGGCCGGCAAGCGCATCACCGCGCGCCACGTGAAGCAGCTGGAAGCCTCGGGCATCGCCGCCCTGGCTGTGCCGGACGAATACCTGGTGGGCCGCATCCTGTCGCACGACGTGGTCGATGCCTCCACCGGCGAACTGCTGGCCCAGGCCAATGACGAGATCACCGACGAGCAACTGCAGGCCTTCCGCAAGGCCGGCGTGGATGCCGTGGGCACCCTGTGGGTGAACGACCTGGATCGTGGTCCGTACCTGTCCAACACCCTGCGCATCGACCCGACCAAGACCCAGCTCGAGGCCCTGGTCGAGATCTACCGCATGATGCGCCCGGGCGAGCCGCCGACCAAGGACGCCGCGCAGAACCTGTTCCACAACCTGTTCTTCACCTTCGAGCGCTACGACCTGTCCACGGTCGGCCGCATGAAGTTCAACCGCCGTGTCGGCCGCAAGGAAGTCACCGGCGAAGCCGTGCTGTACGACAAGAAGTACTTCAGCGAGCGCAACGACGAGGAGTCCAAGCGCCTGGCCGCCGAGCACGGCGACAGCTCCGACATCCTGGACGTGATCAAGGTCCTGACCGAGATCCGCAACGGCCGCGGCGTGGTCGACGACATCGACCACCTGGGCAACCGTCGCGTGCGTTCAGTCGGCGAGATGGCCGAGAACGTGTTCCGTGTGGGCCTGGTCCGCGTCGAGCGCGCGGTCAAGGAGCGCCTGTCCATGGCCGAGTCCGAAGGCCTGACCCCGCAGGAGCTGATCAACGCCAAGCCGGTGGCTGCTGCGATCAAGGAGTTCTTCGGCTCCTCGCAGCTGTCGCAGTTCATGGACCAGAACAACCCGCTGTCGGAAGTGACGCACAAGCGTCGCGTGTCCGCGCTTGGCCCAGGCGGCCTGACGCGCGAGCGCGCGGGCTTCGAAGTGCGCGACGTGCATCCGACGCACTATGGCCGCATCTGCCCGATCGAGACGCCCGAAGGGCCCAACATCGGCCTCATCAACTCGCTCAGCACCTTCGCGCGCGTGAACAAGTACGGCTTCATCGAGACGCCTTACCGCACCATCAAGGACGGCAAGGTCTCGAGC
>JAFAEU010000033.1 GCA_023423855.1 Pseudomonadota bacterium
AGGTCAAGCTCAGCCGCCAGAAGTTCGACCAGATCAACGGCGCGTCGGTGAAGAACACCGAGGCCATCGTCCGGGTCCCGGGCGGTACGATCTACATCGGCGAGGACGACAACCGCCACCAGAACCAGATCAACACCGACCGGGTGACCGGCTCGGTCATCGGCACCCTGTACCTGGACAACCACACGATCAAGGGCGGCGTGGACTACCTGCGCCATGACGTGTTCAACCTGTACGGCAAGACCCTGCACGGCGAGTACCAGTTCGACAGCCTGGCCGACTTCGCGGCGGGCGACTACAGCCGCTTCATCCTGCGCCGCCCGGCCGACGGCTATACCGAGGCCGACACGGCCGCCGCACTGGTCTACAGCCAGATCAGCCCGTACATCCAGGACACCTGGCAGGCGACCGACCAGCTGTCGCTGACCTACGGCGTGCGCGTCAACATCCCCAAGGCCGACAAGGCGCCGTTCCGGACCCCCGGCTTCGAGGACACCTTCGGCTTCCCGAACGACTACAAGCTGGGCACCGACAACAAGGTCGTCCTGCCGCGCCTGTCCTTCAACTACCTGTTCGACAGCCCGCGTTACTCGCAGTTGCGCGGTGGCGTGGGCCTGTTCCAGAGCGTGCCGCCGTTCGTGTGGCTGGGCAATCCCTACCAGAACAACGGCGTGACCGCGGTGTCGTACACCTCGTTCGATCCGGCTGACGCGCCGTTCAGCGCCGACCCGTACAACCAGAACGTCCCGAGCGGCGGCGGCAGCAGTGCCGCGTACCAGGTCGACTCCATCGACCCGGACTTCAAGCTGCCGACCGTCTGGAAGGCGAGCCTGGGCTACGACGCCGAGCTGCCGTGGTGGGGCCTGATCGGTACGGTCGAAGCGCAGTACCTGAAGAACAAGGACGGCGTGTACTACCAGGCGATCAACATCGGCGCCCTGAACGCGGAAACAGGCCTGTACGATGCGCCGACCGGCACGCTGGCCGACGGCCGCGGCAGCTACTGGTGCACGCTGGGCAACACCAGCAGCGGCAACAAGAACTGCGGCAGGGCGAGCCAGTTCGATTGGGACTCGACCAAGCTCGGCAACACCGACAAGGGCGAGTCGCTTGCGGTGACCTTCAGCCTGAACAAGCCGATGTCCAACGGTTGGTATGGCAACCTGGCCTATACCTACACCAAGGCGACCGAAGTGGGTTCGGACGGAAGTTCGCAGGCCTGGTCCAGCTACCAGTTCGTCTCGCGCATCAACCCGAACGAGGAAATCGCCGGGACCGCCAGCCGGGAAATCCGCAACTCGATCAAGGCCTCGCTGGGCTGGGAGCACGCCTTCTTCGGTGACTACAAGACCAGCGTGACCGCGTTCTACAACGGCCACGACGGCTTGCCGTACACCTGGATCTTCAACACCGCGACCGGCCTGCGCGACGCGAACGGCGACGGCATCAACCAGGATCCGGCGTACATCCCGCTGGTCAACGACCCGATCGTGAGCTACGGCTCGGCGACGCAGGCGCAGATCGACGCGTTCCACGAGTTCATCAGCAACGATCCGTACCTCGATTCGCGTCGCGGCACGATCGCGAACCGCAACGGCACCCGCCTGCCGTGGGTCAACCAGCTCGACCTGGGCATCCAGCAGGAACTGCCGGGCTTCTTCAAGGAGCACAAGTCGGTGATCCGCCTGGACATCTACAACGTCCTGAACCTGATGAACAGGGACTGGGGCAACACCGGAAGCGTGGGTGGTTTCGACACCCGCCAGCTGGTCGCGCTGTCCGGGATCAATGCCGACGGCACCTATGTCTACAGCCTGGGCACCGACAATCCGAACACCCCGGAAGTGGAGATCCCGAACGTCCAGCAGCTCACGACGTACGACTCCAGCTCGGCGTTCCCCAACCGCCTCGTCTCGCGCTGGTCGGCCATGCTGACCTTCCGCTACGAGTTCTGATCCATCGCAAGCCGCGATACGCGAACGGCCGGGGAAACCCGGCCGTTTCCGTTTGCGGGGCGGCTTGCGCTACAGTCTCGTCCCGAACGAGAGGCGGCGAATGAATCAGCAGAACAGCGAGACGGCGGCGACGGCGCTGCCGGTGGTGAGTGCCCGGATCTACCCCAAGGGCGGGCTGGACGTGCTCTCGCGCGACGAGGTCGCGCGGCTCAAGGACGCCTCCAGCGGCGGCATGCACGACCTGCTGCGCCGCTGCGCGCTGGCGGTGCTGACCAGCGGCAGCGCCTCGGATGACCCGCGCGCGGCGCAGGAGCTGTATCCCTCGTTCGACATCCAGGTGCTGCAGCAGGACCGCGGCGTGCGCATCGACCTGATCAACGCGCCGGCGATGGCCTTTGTCGACGGCGAGATCATCCGCGGCGTCGCCGAACTGCTGTTCGCGGTGGTGCGCGACCTCGCCTACACCGCCATCGAGCTCGGCCCCGAATACGCAGAGGGCCTGGAAACCTCGTCCGGCCTCACCAATGCCGTGTTCGGCCTGCTGCGCAACGCGCGCATCCTGCAGCCGGCCGAACCCAACCTCGTGGTGTGCTGGGGCGGCCATTCGATCGGGCGCGAGGAGTACCAGTACACCAAGAACGTCGGCTATGAACTCGGCCTGCGCGGCCTCGACATCTGCACCGGCTGCGGCCCCGGCGCGATGAAGGGACCGATGAAAGGCGCGACCATCGCCCACGCCAAGCAGCGCCGCCGGCGCACGCGCTACATCGGCATCACCGAGCCGGGCATCATCGCCGCCGAGTCGCCGAACCCGATCGTCAACCACCTGGTGATCATGCCGGACATCGAGAAGCGCCTCGAATCGTTCGTGCGCATCGGCCACGGCATCATCGTGTTCCCTGGTGGCGTGGGCACCGCCGAGGAAATCCTCTACCTGCTCGGCATCCTGCTGCGCGAGGAGAACGCCGGCCTGCCGTTCCCCTTCATCCTCACCGGCCCGACCGCCGCGGCGCCGTACTTCGAGCAGATCGACCAGTTCATCCGCCTCACCCTCGGCGACGCCGCGGCCTCGCGCTACGAGATCATCGTCGCCGACCCGGAGAAGGTTGCCAAGCGCATGATCGCCGGCGTGCGCAAGGTGCGCGAGCACCGTATCGCGCAGAAGGACTCGTTCTACTTCAACTGGGGCGTGGACATCCCGCTGGCCTACCAGCAGCCGTTCGTGCCCACCCACGAGGCGATGGCCGCCCTCGACCTGCAC
>JAFAEU010000132.1 GCA_023423855.1 Pseudomonadota bacterium
CGCGCCGGCGGTGCTGATGGGTGTGTTCCATCCCGACCTGGTCGGCATCCAGGTGCGCGTGCTGCAGGAACTCGGCACCGAGCGCGCGCTGGTGGTCTGGGGGCGCGACGGCATGGACGAGATCTCGCTCGGCGCGGCGACGATGGTCGGCGAGCTGCGCGACGGCAGGGTGCGCGAGTACGAGATCCATCCGGAGGATTTCGGCATCGCCATGGCCGCCAGCCGCAACCTGCGCGTGGCCGATCCGGCGGAGTCGAAGGCGATGCTGCTCGGCGCGCTGCGCGGCGAGGCGGGGCTGCCGCTGGAGATCGTGGCGCTCAACGCCGGCGCGGCGCTGTACGTGGCCGGCGTGGCCGACTCGATCGCCGACGGCATCGCGCGCGCGCGCGCGACGGTCGCTTCCGGGGCGGCAATGGCGAAGCTGGAAGCCTTCGTGGCCGGCACCCGGCGGCTCGCGGAGGAGGCCGGCGCCTGAAGCAACTTGGCGGCAACGGGGCGTAGTACCTGTCATCCCGACCCCGGACTTGATCCGGGGGAGGGATCTACTTTCCGGACTTCGGACGCAAGATCCCTCGCTACGCTCGGGATGACATCGAATTGATCTCCTCGTGCCTTGGGGCCATATCCAAGCGGATTCCTGCGAAAATGAGCCGCCCGCCCGAGGATCCCGCATGGACTCCGACGCGTTCGCGAAGCTCCCGCCGCCGCCGTACTACGCGGTGGTCTTCAGTTCGGTCCGCACCGCGGCCGACGAGGCCGGCTACGGCGAGGCCGCCGCGCGCATGGTCGAGCTGGCCCGCGGGCAGCCCGGCTTCCTCGGCGTCGAATCGGTCCGCGGCGCCGACGGCTTCGGCATCACCGTCTCCAACTGGGACAGCGAGGACGCGATCCGCGCCTGGCGCCGCCATGCCGAACACGCGGCGACGCGCGAGCGCGGGCGCGCCAACTGGTACCGGCATTTCGAGCTGCGGATCGCCCGGGTGGAGCGCGCCTACGGCTGGGGCGCGGGTGACGGGCCCGGGCGGACCGATGCGCCCGCGTGATATTTTGTCGCGCACCAGGATCGGCCAGGAACACGCGCAATGCCCAGCAAGACCCCCGACGGCGAGCAACGGGGCTGGATCGTCCCCATCGGCGGGGCGGAGGACAAGGAGGCCGATCCGAAGGTTCTCAAGCGCTTCGTCGACCTGTGCGGCGGCAAGGACGCGCGCATCGTCGTCATCCCGACCGCCAGCAAGCTGATCGAGACCGGCACCCAGTACGAGCGGCTGTTCCCGGAGCTGGGCGCGGGCCAGGTGTCGGTGCTGGACTTCGACACCCGGCGCGATACGCAGGAGCAGAATCGGCTCGACGCGATCGAGGACGCCACCGGCGTGTTCTTCACCGGCGGCAACCAGCTGCGGCTGTCGACCCTGCTCGGCGGCACCCCGGTCGCCAAGCTGGTGCGCAGCCTCAATGCGCGCGGCGTGACCGTCGGCGGCACCAGTGCCGGCGCCAGCATCCTCAGCGAGCACATGATCGCCTTCGGCCGCGAGGGCTCGTCGCCGACCGCCGGCAGCGTGCGGCTGGCGCCGGGCCTGGGCCTGACCAACCGCTTCGTCATCGACCAGCACTTCCGCCAGCGTGACCGCCTCGGCCGCCTGGTCGCGGCGCTGGCCTACAACCCGTTCGCGATCGGCATCGGCCTGGACGAGGACACCGCCGCCTTCATCGGCCCGGACGACACCCTGGAGGTGGAGGGCAGCGGCTCGGTGACCATCGTCGACGCCAGCGAGCTGACGTTCTCGTCGATGGACCGCGCCGGCGAGGACGATCCGGTCTGCCTGCTCGGCCTGCGCGTGCATATCCTCGTCGCGGGGGCTACCTTCAACCTGCATACCCGGCAGGCGGCCGCGGGCCGCCTCGCCATCACGAAAACCTGATCCGGGGAAATCCCATGCGCATCCTCGAACGCAACGTCTACGTCGGGCCCTCGCAGTACGCGCATTTCCCGGTGATCCGGCTGCTGCTGGACCTCGAGGCGCTGGAGCAGTGGCCGACCGGCCGGCTCGGCCCGGCCTTCGTCGACGGCCTGGTCGAGGCCCTGCCCGGGCTGGCCGAGCACGGCTGCTCGTACAAGACGCCGGGCGGCTTCATCCGCCGCATGCGCGAGGGCGAGGGCACGTGGCTGGGCCACGTGCTGGAGCACGTCGCGATCGAGCTGCAGAACGTCGCCGGCGAGGACGTGACCTTCGGCCGCACGCGCAGCGTCGGCGACGACCGCCCGGGCGTGTACACCGTCGTCTACGAGTACGCGCAGCGCGAGGAGGGCATCGCCGCCGGCGAGCTGGCGCTGAAGCTGCTGTCCTCGCTGCTGCCCGCCGACATCCGGCCCGAGGGCAGCGTGCCCGACGACTGGCACTGGGAGGAAGCGCGCGACGACTTCATCCGCTACGCGCAGCGCCGCGCGCTCGGCCCGTCGACGGCCTCGCTGGTGCGCGCGGCGGTGGAGCGCGGCATCCCGTGGTTGCGGCTCAACAACCAGTCGCTGGTGCAGTTCGGCCACGGCCGCTACCAGCAGCGCATCCAGGCCACGATCACCGGGCGCACGCCGTACATCTCGGTGGAGCTGGCCAGCGACAAGGAAGAAACCAACAAGATCCTCGCCTCGCTCGGCCTGCCGGTGCCGCGCCAGCAGCTGGTCTCCAGCCAGACCGACGCGCTCAAGGCCGCGCGCCGGCTGGGCGGGCCGGTGGTGCTCAAGCCCTACAACGGCA
>JAFAEU010000161.1 GCA_023423855.1 Pseudomonadota bacterium
GGTGGTGGCGATGGCGCGCCGATGGCCGACATCAACATCATTCCGCTGTGCGACATCATGCTGGTGCTGCTGATCATCTTCATGGTCACGGCGCCGCTGATGGCGCACAAGGTCAAGGTCGACCTGCCGCAGGCGAACCTCGACGAACGTCCGGACACCGCGCCGCCGGCGCCGCCACTGACGGTCGCGATCACGTCGAACGGCAACCTCTACCTCAACGACCAGCCGGTCACGATGGACCTGCTCGACAGCACGCTGGCGGTGGAAGCGCAGAAGACGCCGCAACCACCGGTCAACGTGCGTGGCGATGCGACCACGCCGTACCGGATCGTCAACGAGGTGGTCAACCTCGCGCAGGCCAAGGGCATGCGCAAGGTGGGCTTCGTCTCGGCCCGCGAAAAGAACTGATCGGGAGAACGCACGATGGCTTTTTCATCCGGTGGTGGCGATGGCGCGCCGATGGCCGACATCAACATCATTCCGCTGTGCGACATCATGCTGGTGCTGCTGATCATCTTCATGGTCACGGCGCCGCAGGTGTCCTATCCGATCGACATCGACCTGCCGCAGCGCTCGCTCAACCCGCCGCAGAACCCGGTCGACCCGCCGGAGCCGATCCGGCTGCGCATCGACGCGGGCGGCACGGTCTACTGGAACGACAGCCCGACGCCGGTCTCGGCCCTGCGCCAGATGATGGACGCCGAGGTCCAGCGCGACGCGACCAACCAGCCCACGCTGGAGATCGACATGAGCGAGGACGCCGAGTACGGCGTGCTGGCCAAGGTGCTGGCCTCGGCCAAGAACGCGCACATGCAGAAGATCGGTTTCGTCAAGAAGTAACCGCACGACCGGCCGGCGTCGCCTGCAGCGCGCCGACCGCTTACCGCAACATCCTTTCAACGCCGCCCCTCCGGGCGGCGTTTTTTTGTTCCTCGCCCCGGGCGAGGGGACGGCCCGCGTGCGATTGCGACTGGACGGTGCCGGCGAAGTCCCGTCCCTGCGATCTCGATAGGACCCCCCGGAAAGGCCTGTCATTTCGACCGCAGGGAGAAATCTCCCGTCCGGCGTACGGAAAGAAGATTTCTCCCTCCGGTCGAAATGACACGGGGAGGAACACGGACGAGGGCAAGGAAGACAGGAATGTGCTGAACGCGTCCGCGGCCAGGTCGCGGGTGGCGTGAACTCCCGGCCACCCCATCCCGAAAGGAAGCGCATACCCGCTCCCTCCACCCCCGACCTTCGTCGCACTTGCCCACGCGCCGCGACCGGCGTAGCGTCGAACCGTGTCCACCCGAGCAGGAGGTGCGTCATGGCGTTGCGCAACCCGCCCGACCGCGGCTCGCCCGCGATGTCCGAGATCAACATCATCCCGCTGTGCGACGTGCTGCTGGTGCTGCTGATCATCTTCATGGTCACCGCGCCGGCGCTGTCGCACCAGATCGACGTCGACCTGCCGCAGACCTCACCGATCAAGCCGGTCAACCCGCCCGATCCGATCGACCTGTCGATCGACGCCTCGGGCCAGGTGTTCTGGAACGGCAGCGCGACCGACGGCGCGGCCCTGCCGGCGCTGATGCGCACGGCGGCGAGCGCCTCCGCCGGCGGGCAGCCGCTGCTGAAGATCGACGCCAGCGGCGACTGCGACTACCAGGCGGTGGCGAAGGTCCTCGCCGCGGCGAGGAACGCCGGGCTGGACAACATCGGCTTCGTCCGCAAGTAGGCGTCCGGCTGCCGGCGCACCCTCCGGGCGCCGGTCTCCCGGCCGGGGAGCCCGGGACGACCGGCGTCGCTCCGATGCTCTTCCGAATTCGCGGCTACCGCCGCGCCAGAATCGCCAGATACCGCGCCACCGTGGCAGCAAGCCCCTCGTACAGCGCCTCGCCGACCAGCGCGTGCCCGATCGAGACCTCCTCCACCCCGGGCACCGCATCGAGGAAGGCGCCGAGGTTGGCCTGGCTGAGGTCGTGCCCGGCGTTGACCGCCAGTCCGGCCTCGCGTGCCGCCTGCGCGGTGGCGACGAAGGCGGGCAGGGCGTCGGCGGCGCGGCCCGCGGCGAAGGCCTCGGCATAGGGTCCGGTATACAGCTCGATGCGGTCGGCGCCGATGGCCGCGGCCTGCGCCACGTCGGCGCCGGCATCGGCGAACAGGCTCACGCGGCAGCCGAGTGCCTTGAGCCGCGCGACCAGCGGCCGCAGCGCCTGCCCGTCGCGGGCGAAGTCGAAGCCGTGGTCGGACGTGAGCTGGGCGTCGCCGTCCGGCACCAGGGTCGCCTGCGCCGGGCGCGCCAGTTCGCACAGGCGCAGGAAGCCGGCGTAGCCCTCGCGCGCGGGCGCGAAGGGATTGCCCTCGAGGTTGAACTCGACGCCGGACCCGCGGGTGAGCTCGGCCAGCGCCAACACGTCGTCGTGGCGGGTGTGCCGCGCGTCCGGGCGCGGGTGCACGGTGATGCCGTGGGCACCGGCGTCGAGGCAGGTGCGCGCGGCGCGCAGCAGGTCGGGCTCGCCGCCGCCGCGCGAATTGCGCAGCACCGCGATCTTGTTGAGGTTGACGCTGAGCCGGCAGCTCATGCGCCGGCGCCGGGCATGGCCGCCCGGCTCATGGCGCGCGCGGTTCGTCCGCCGCCGGCGCGGGGGTCGTGGCGGCGCGACGCGCCTCGGCCAGCTCGCGCAGGCGCTGCAGCTCGCGCGGGTCAAGCATCTGGCTGTCGTCGCGGCTCTGGTTGCCGATCCGCTGCGCCAGCAGCCCGAGGATCCAGAGCCCCAGCAGCGCCAGCGCCGCCAGCAGGCTGAGCACCACCACCGCCATCGACGAGGCCATGAAGGCGATCGCCAGCGCCGCGACCGCGAGCAACAGGAACAACCAGGGCATGGGCAGGCTCCGCTGCGTGGAATGCGGCCAAGTCTACCCGCAACCACCGGCGACGCATGCCGCTCGGGCGGCCGCGCGCACCGCCGGTCGCGCGGGCGTCGGGACTCGGGAACCACAATCGCTCGTCATCCCCATGCCCTTCGACTGCGCGCCGGGGCTTGCGAGGAATCCTGTCTTGCCTGGACTGGAAGCAGATCCCTCACTGCGTTCGGGATGACAGGGCCTTACGCTTCCCCGGTCCCCGGCCCCTACAGCAGCGGCGACATCAGCCGCGCCAGCGCTTCGGGCAGGCGGGCGCCCAGCAACCCGCGCTTGCGTCCCTGCCGGACCCGCGGCGCATGCGCCAGCTCGCCCTCGATCAGCTGCGCCAGCTGCGCCCCGAGCGCGGCATCGTCGAACAGCACCGACACCTCGAAGTTGAGGCGGAAGCTGCGGTGGTCGAAGTTGGCGCTGCCGATCAGCACCATGCTGTCGTCGACCAGCAGCGACTTGGTGTGCAGCATGCGCGGCCCGTACTCGTAGATCTTCACCCCGGCCACCAGCAGCGGGCCGAAGTACGAGCGCGCGGCCAGCGTGACCAGTTTCGAATCGCTGGTCCGCGGCACCAGCAGGCGCACGTCGAGCCCGGCCAGCGCGGCCGAGGTCAGCGACATCATCGCCGCCTCGCCGGGCACGAAATAGGGCGTGGTCATCCACACCCGCTGTTTCGCGGCGTGGATCGCGCCGACGTGGGCGCGGTGGATGGTTTCCCAGGGCGAATCCGGGCCCGACGTGATCACCTGCGCGCAGGTCCTGCCCGGCGGCAGCCGCGGCGTCTGCCGGACCACCTCGCCGATGAACCCGCGCTCGCCGGTGGCATAGGCCCAGTCCTCGACGAAGACCTGCTGCAGCGCGCGCACCACGTTGCCCTCCAGGCGCAGGTGCAGGTCGCGGTAGGCGTCGTCGTTGAACCGTTCGTTCTGGTCGTCGGTGACGTTCATGCCGCCGGTGTAGCCGACGCGGCCATCGATCACCACGATCTTGCGGTGGGTGCGCAGGTTGGTCCACGGTCGCGTCCAGATGCGGCCGAACCGGGTCGGATGGAACCAGGCCAGTTCGCCGCCGGCCGCGACCAGGTCGTCGAAGAAGCGGCTGGCCTTGGCCGCGCCCAGCGCATCCAGCAGCAGCCGCACCTTCACGCCGGCGCGCGCGCGTTCGACCAGGGTGTCGCGCAGCGCGGCGCCGCTGCGGTCGGGATGCCAGATGTAGTACTCGAGGTGGACGTGCTCGCGCGCGGTGCGGATGTCCTCGACCAGCGCCTCGTACTTCGCGGCGCCGTCCACCAGCAGGCGCACGTCGCTGGCCGTGGTCATCGGCAGGCCGGTCGCGGCGCGCGCCATGCGCCCCAGTTCGGCGACCTCCTCGTCCTCGGCCAGCGCCTGCGGCGTCATGTCGCCGCGCACGCGCGCCCGGCGCAGGCGCTGGCGGTGGATCCGCTGCGGGCCGAACACGTGGTAGATCAGGAAGCCGAGGTAGGGCAGCAGCGCCAGGCCCAGCAGCCAGCTCAGCGTCGCCACCGGCTCGCGCTTCTGCAGCACGATCCAGCCGCCGAGCAGCAGCAGGTACAGCGCCCAGCCGAAGGTCAGGTAGAGCCCGAGGTGCGGGATCGACGCCAGCGCCTCCCAGCCGCGGTGCAGCACGTCGAGCATCGCCACGCCCCTCCGTCGTCGCGGGGACTGCGACGCGCCGTGCCTAGGCTAATCGGATGCGGATGACGACGAAAGCGCTTCCCCGCGCCACCGCGCCGATCAAGGGACGCGGCGCGGCCTCGTACATGCCCGGTCGCTACGAGGTCACCACCGCGCACGCCGAGGACGACGGCTGGGATTCGCTGCAGCCGGGCGACGACACCGACCTGGCGCCACACCCGGACACCCGCGTGCAGGAGGAGCGCGCGCGCGGCATCGTCAGCCGCAACGACTCGCCCGACATCGGCTTCAGCCAGTCGGTGAATCCCTACCGCGGCTGCGAGCACGGCTGCGTGTACTGCTTCGCGCGGCCCTCGCACGCGTACCTGAACCTCTCGCCGGGACTGGACTTCGAGACCCGCCTGTTCGCCAAGACCAATGCCGCGCAACGCCTGCGCGAGGAGTTCGCGCGCAAGGGCTACCGCTGCGCGCCGATCGCGCTGGGCATCAACACCGATGCCTACCAGCCGATCGAACGGCGCTACCGGATCACGCGCGCGCTGATCGAGGTAATGGCCGAATGCCGGCATCCGTTCAGCCTGATCACCAAGAACGCGCTGGTCACGCGCGACCTCGACCTGCTCGCGCCGCTGGCCGCGCAGCGGCTGGCCAGCGTGTACTTCTCGGTGACCACGCTCGACAACCGGCTCTCGGCGCGGATGGAGCCGCGGGCCTCGGCGCCGCATGCGCGGCTGCGGGCGATGCGCGCGCTGGCCGACGCCGGCGTGCCGGTCGGGGTGATGCTGGCGCCGGTGATCCCGGCGATCAACGACCACGAGATCGAGGCGATCCTCGAAGCCGCGCACGCGGCCGGCGCGCGCGCCGCGGGCCATGCGCTGCTGCGCCTGCCGCACGAGCTCAAGGACCTCTGGCGGGAATGGTTGCAGCTGCATCATCCCGAACGCGCCGCGCACGTGATGAGCCTGGTCCGGCAGATGCGCGGCGGCCGCGACTACGACAGCCGCTTCGGCACGCGGATGCGCGGCGAAGGCCCGTTCGCCGAGCTGATCGCCGCGCGCTTCGCCAAGGCCCGGCGCCGGCTGGGCCTGGGCCGGCTACCGCCGCTCGACACCACGCGCTTCCGCGCACCGGCCGCGCCGGGCGGACAGGGCGAGCTGTTCTGAACCGCGCTTGCACGGGCCGCGCGCCGGCGGCTTTCACATGGCCTGCACCGGCTCTCGACACCGTACTTCCGTAGACTTGCGTCCATGAACGGGGGTGCCGCGTCATCGTGATCGACCATGGAGGTTGAAGCCCGCCTGTACCGGGACGCATTCGCGCACGCGGAAGCGGGCATGGCCGTGCTGTCCGCGCAGGGCGACTGGCTGGCGGTCAATGCGTCGCTGTGCCGGCTGCTGCAGCGCCCGGTCGAGGCCCTGGTCGGCACGCGCGCGCACGAAGCGTTGTTCGATGCAGCGTCCGCGCAGCGGATCGCATCCGCGACCGCCGCACCGCGCGAAGCCCGGCAGCCGTTCGAGGCGACGGGCGCAGATGACGGTGATCGTGCGTGGAAGCTCACGCTCGCGCCGCTGGGCGGCGACGGCGGCGCGATCCTGCTGCAGCTCGAGGACCACCGCGAAGCGCTGGTCCAGCGCCGCAGCGGGGACGCCACCGCGCGCCTGCAGGACCATCTCGCCTACGGCATCTCCCATGACCTGCGCGCACCGCTGCGCAGCATCGCCGGTTTCGCCACCAAGCTCGACGAATCCGGCGCGGTCGGCGGCGACGAGGACAGGTCCGACCTGAGGCGCATCCGCGCGGCCGCGGCGCGGGCCGAGCGCCTGATCGACGGGCTGCTGGAGCTGCTGCGCGCGGCGCGGCAGCCGCTCCGCGAGGAGGTGGTCGACATCAGCCTGCTGTGCGACTGGGTCGCGGCCGAGCTGCGCGACGCCGATCCCGCGCGCGCGGCCGTGGTCGAGGTGGCGCCGGACCTGTACGCCATGGGCGACGAACACTGGCTCAAGAGCCTGCTGCACAAGCTGCTCGACAATGCCTGGAAGTTCTCGGCGCAGCGCGAGCAGGTCGAGATCACGGTCGCGGGCGAGGTCGCCGGCGACCGCCTGCGGCTGTCGATCCGCGACCGCGGCCGCGGTTTCGACATGCGTTATGCTGACAAGCTGTTCCTCCCGTTCCAGCGCCTGCACGGCGCGGAGCAGGGCAGTGGCAATGGACTCGGCCTCGCGATCGCGCAGCAGATCGCGATACGCCACGGTGGCGCGATGCACGCGCATTCGCAGCCGGGCGAGGGCAGCACCTTCTTCGTCGAACTGCCGGCTGCGCCCGCGCACACGCCTTGAACCCAATGCCATGAACCAGAGCGACATCCTGCTGATCGAAGACAACCCGGACGACGCGGAACTGACCCGCATCGCCTTCACCGAGGCCGGCATCGACCGCCAGCTGGTGGTCGTGAGCGACGGTGCCGCCGCGCTGGACTACCTGTTCGCGCGCGGGGAATACGCCGACCGCGACGTGAAGCAGCTGCCGGCGATCGTGCTGCTCGACCTCAACCTGCCCAAGCTCGACGGCCGCGAGGTGCTGCAGGCGATCCGCGGCGACGCGCGCACCCGCGCGCTGCCGGTGGTGGTGCTGACCACCAGCGACGAACCCTTCGACGTCGAGGCCACCTACGCGCTCGGCGTGAACAGCTACATCCGCAAGCCGGTGGAGTTCGAGCAGTTCGTCGGCGTGGTCAAGCAGATCGGGCTGTACTGGCTGGTGCTCAACCAGCCGCGCGTCGCCGGCTGAGCCGGGCGCGCGAGCGCTCACGACGGACCTATTGCGTCGCCCCGTACAGGACCTCGGCGCGCTGGAACAGGATCCAGCTGGTCGCGATGAACTTGTCGCCGCCCTCGGGGCGATTGCCGCGATGGGTGTGGGTGAACGCGGTCGGCGCGATCAGCAGGTCGCCGGCGCGCGGCGCGACCTTGCGCTGCTGGAACAGGAACTCGGTCTCGCCCGCGGCGAAGCCGTCGTTGAGGTAGAGCGTCCACAGCAGGTGGCGGTGCAGCGTCTCGGCGTCCGCGCCGCGCGGATACAGCTCGCAGTGCCAGTAGGGATAGCCGCCTTCGCCGGCGCGGTACCACTGCAGGTTGATCGCGCCCGGGCGCAGGCAGGCGTGGGCGAGCCGGCCGAGGCCCTGGTCGTCGAGCGCGGCGATGTCGTCCGCCGACAGCCGGCGCAGGTCGCCGTCATTGCCCGGCTGCTGCAGCATCAGCGGCGCGACCAGCGCCTGCGGATACTTGCGCAGGTAGGCGAGCAGCCCGCCGTAGACCGCGACGTTGAGCGCCTGCGCCGCGTCGGCCCAGTCGGCGCGGCCGTCGAGCGACAGGTCGCGGCTGCGCTTGAGCTCGGGATGCACGCCGCCGCCGACCCGGCCCGGCTGCAGCTCGTCGCTGGCGCGCAGGCGCGCCACGATCGCGGCGCAGGCCTGCGCGTCCAGCGCCGCGGGATAGACCTCGATGAAGTCGGCGTCGGGCATCGGCGGATTCTATCGTCCGCGCCCGGGTTGTCATTGCAGGTGCATGGCCCGGCGTCGCGCGTGCGCCGTGGCCCTGTCATGCCGTGGCCCAGTAATGTCGTGACCCTGTCATGCCGTGGCCCTGTCATTTCGACCGCAGGGAGAAATCTTCTCGCCGGAGACGGGCACCGTGCACGGAGCGAGATTTCTCCCTGCGGTCGACATGACAATCCATGAGGGCGGGGCCTTCGCCCCGCCGGCTCCGGTGGAACCTCCCGGCCTCGGCAGCCGTGTCCCGGCCAATGCGACATCCGCGTGAAGGCCGACATTCCGATTCGGCATGTGCAGCCAACCAATGCGCCTGCGCGGATAACGTCCGCTTTACCCGCGGCGCCCGTCCCTGTCGTACACAAGTTCCCGGCCCGGAAGGAGGACGAACGATGCGGATCACCATCATCGGCGCGGGGTTCAGCGGCGTCGCGCTCGCCGCGGCGCTCAAGCGCAGCGCGCCGGCGGGCACGACGGTGTACCTGGTCGGCGTGGACGGCAACTACGGCGGCGGCGTCGCCTACGGCGATGCGCGGCCCGAGCACGTGCTGAACGTGCGCGCGCGCGACCTCGGCCTGTCGCCGGACGACCCGGAGAACTTCGCCGACTGGTTCAACCTCGGCGAACGCGGGCGCGCCGGCTTCCTGCCGCGCCAGCTCTACGGCGACTACCTGCGCGACCGCCTGCACGCGCTGGCCACCGCCGACGGCGTGCGCGTGCACGAGGTGCGGCGCGAAGCGGTGGCGATCGACCGCTACGACGGCGCGCTGCACGTGCAGCTCGACGACGGCGTCGCGATCGTCAGCGACCGCGTGGTGCTGGCGGTGGGCGCGCTGCCGCCGCCGCCGCTGGCCGGCGTCGGTCCGCGCCTGGCCGTGCATCCGCGCTACATCGGCTGGCCGTGGCAGGAGCGCGTGATCGAGCGCATCGACCCCGATGCGCGCATCCTGGTGGTCGGCACCGGGCTGACCATGGCCGACGTCGCCGCGACCCTACGCCAGCGCGGCCACCGCGGGCGCATCGACGCGCTGTCGCGGCACGGCCTGCTGCCGCAGCGCCACGCCGAGCTGCCGCTGCCGGTGGCCGACCTGCCGCCGGGCATCCGCCAGGCGCTGGCCGAGCACGACCTGCGCGAACTG
>JAFAEU010000067.1 GCA_023423855.1 Pseudomonadota bacterium
CGAGCGGTGCGGCACCACCCGGTACAGCGCGGTGATCACCAGCAGTTCGATCAGCACCGGCGCGGCGCGCAGCGCGAACCCGGACAGCAGCTTGCCCTCGCTGGTGCTGAACACCGGCAGCGCGAACACCCAGGCCGACATCGCCAGCGAGGCCGCCGCCAGCAGCGCGCCCAGCGTCAGCACCGTCCAGTACACCAGGAACCGGCCCAGCTGCGGCCGCGAGGACGGCACCCGCCAGATCTGGTTGAACGTGCCCTCGACACTGTTGAGGGTGATGAGCAGCGACACGATCAGGCCGACCGCGCCGGCCACGGTGAGCGTGGTCGCGCTGCCGACCAGCCGCAGCAGGGTTTCCTTGACCGTGCTGGCCGCGCTCGGCACGAAGTTCGAGAAAATGTACTCGGTCAGCTGCTCGCGCCATTCGCCGAACACCGGGAACGCCGACAGCACGCCGAACACCACGATCGCCAGCGGCACCAGGGCGAAGATCGTGGTGTAGGCCAGCGCCGCCGCGGCCTGGAACAGCCGGTCGTCGAGGAAGCGCCTGGCCAGGAAGCGGGCGAACGTGCCCGTGCGCTCGCGATCGCGCACGCGCTCCATCCACAGGTTGAACGTCGACAGCGGCTGCACGGGGGCAAGCGTAGCAAAGCCGGCCACGCGGGGCCGGTGAGCGATCCGCCCAAGCCTGTCAGAATGGCAGCCGATCCCGTGGAGGCGCGCATGCCCGACATCCTGGTGCTGTACTACAGCCGCAACGGCTCGGTCGCGCAGCTGGCGCGGCAGATCGCGCGTGGCATCGGCGAGGTGCCGGGCATGACGGCACGGCTGCGCACGGTGCCGCCGGTGGCGCCGGTCACCGAAACCGCCGCCCCGCCCGTCCCCGAAACCGGCGCGCCCTACGTCGAGCCGGCGGACCTGCGCGAGTGCGCGGGCCTGGTGCTCGGCAGCCCCACCCGCTTCGGCAACATGGCCGCGCCGCTGAAGCACTTCATCGACGGCCTCGGCGCCGACTGGGCCAGCGGCACCCTCGTCGGCAAGCCGGCGGCCGTGTTCACCTCGACCGCGACCCTGCACGGCGGGCAGGAGTCGACCCTGCTGTCGATGCTGCTGCCGCTGCTGCACCACGGCTGCGTGATCGCGGGCATTCCCTTCACCGAGCCCCTGCTCAACACCACCCGCAGCGGTGGCACGCCCTACGGCGCCAGCCACGTGGCCGGGCCGTCCGACGATCCGCAGCCCAGTGACGAGGAAGCCGCGCTGGCGCGCGCGCTCGGGCGTCGCATCGCCACGCTGGCCGGGAAGCTCGCCTGATGGCTGGGGGCTCGCGCCGCCCGCACCTGCCGCTGTCGGCGGTGCTGCTCGCCCAGGTCGCGCTCTACGTGGCGTGGTTCCTCGGCGACCGGCACGTCGTCGCGGCGATGCTGGTGTTCGTGCTGCCGCTGGTGCTTCTGCTCGCCGGCACCCTCGCCGGCAGCGCGAAGGCGGCGTTCTGGGCCGGCGTGCTGGGGCTGTTCCTGTTCTGCCACGCGGTGATGATCGCGTGGTCGGAGCCCGGTGAACGGCCGTTCGCACTCGCCGCGATCGCGCTGTCGGTGCTGGCGGTGTTCGCCTCGAGCTGGGACGGGCTGCGCGCGCGGTTCGGCAGGAAGCGGTGAGCCGGCCGCCAACGCAGGGGCGGCGAGGATTGCGAGCGCATTTTCCTGTCAATCCTTTGCAGCCTGAATCCCGTCATCCCAGCGCAAGCCGGGATCCATTTTGATGTTGATGTTCTTCTGGAAGCAGACTGTACGAAAATCAACATGGATCCCGGCTTGCGCCGGGATGACGGGCAGGAGGATGACGGGCAGGAACATGCGTCCGTCGGCACCGGGCGCGGGCGACCGGCATGGAATGTCCCGGACCGGAGCCATGCACACTACATCCGGCGCGACCACGCGCCGGCAGGAGCTTTGAAATGGAAGAACTGCTGATCGTCACCACCGGCGGCACGATCGACAAGATCTACTTCGACGACAAGTCCGACTACCAGATCGGCGACCCGCAGATCGGGCGCATGCTCGAGGAGCTGGGCGTGGCGTTCCGCTTCAGCGTGATCCCGATCCTGCGCAAGGACTCGCTGCACCTGGGCGACGCCGACCGCGAACTGGTGCGCGCGACCATCGCCGCGCAGCCCGCAAAGCACGTGCTGGTGACCCACGGCACCGATTCGATGGTGGCGACGGCCAAGGTGCTGTCCACGATCGAGGGCAAGACCATCGTGCTGACCGGCGCGCTGAGCCCGGCGCGTTTCCGCGGCTCGGACGCCGAGTTCAACATCGGCACCGCCGTCGGCGCCGTGCAGTCACTGCCGCCCGGCGTCTACATCGCCATGAACGGCCGCATCTGGGATCCGGCCAAGGTGCGCAAGAACGTCGACGCGAATCGGTTCGAGGCCGCGGGCTGAGGGCCGCGCCTGAGGGCGCGACCGACGTCCCGCGGCACGGGATCAATCCCCCAGCGCGTAGATTCCCGGCAGGTTCCTCCCCTGCTCGTGGAAATCCATCCCGAACCCGAACACATAGCGGTCCGGCACTTCCACGCCCACGTAGTCGGCGCAGATGCCGTCCACGCAGCGGTCATGGGCCTTGGTCGCCAGCACCGCCACGCGCACGTCGAGCGCGCCCTGATCCTCGCACCAGTACTTCACCGCCTTGAGCGTGTGGCCCTCGTCGAGGATGTCGTCGGCCAGCAGCACGCGGCGGCCGCGCATCGGGGTCGCCGGGCGATGCAGCCAGGCCAGGCCCGAACCGGTGGTGTTGCCGCGGTAGCGGGTCGCGTGCAGGTAGTCGAACTCGAGGTCGAGCCCGCGCTCGCCGAGGGCGAAGGCGAGTTCGGCGGCGAATGGCAGGCCGCCGTGCATCACGGTGATGAACAGCGGCGGCGTCTCGTCCTCGGCGTAGTCGGCGGCGATCGCATCGGCCATCTCTTCGATCGCGTCGTCCAGCGCGTCACGGTCGAAGAGCAGTTCTGCCGTGTCGAGCACTTCGGAAAGCCTGGGCACGTTCATGCGGTCTGCCCCGGCTGCACGCCGAGTTGCGCCTGCGCGCCGCCGTAGCGCGCGTCGGCGAGCAGGCCATCCCAGCCCAGCCCGCCGCGGCCGATCAGGCCCACCAGCGCCATCGTGTTGAGCTTGCGATGCTGCACCGCGGCCAGCGATTCCTCCGCCAGTTCGGGATGGCACACCAGCACCACGTCGCAGCCGGCGTCGAGGTGCGCGTCGACGCGCGCGCGGATGCCGCCGGCGGAGAACGCCGCGGCCATGCCGATGTCGTCGGAGAACACCACGCCGCGGAAACCCATCTCCTTGCGCAGGATGTCGTTGATCCACACCGGCGAGTAACCCGCCGGCTCCGGCGCGACCTGCGGATAGACCACGTGCGCCAGCATCACCGCGTCGGCGCCGGCGTCGATGCCGGCGACGAAGGGCACCAGGTCGTGCGCGCGGATTTCATCGAGCGGACGGTTGTCGACCGCGTTGTCGAAGTGGGTGTCCTCGCGCACCGTGCCGTGGCCAGGGAAATGCTTGAGCGTGGCGGCCATGCCCACCGAATGCATGCCGCGCACGTAGGCGCGGGTGAACTCGGCGACGACCTGCGGGTCTTCGGAGAACGAGCGGTCGCCGATGGCGAGGTTGCCGTGGCCCACGTCCACCACCGGCGCGAAGCTCAGGTCGACGCCGCTGGCGCGGATCTCGCTGGCCATCAGCCAGGCGTGTTCCTCGGCGAGCTTCAGCGCCGCCGCCGGGTCCTCGGCGTACAGCCGGTCGAAGCCTTCCAGCGCCGGCAGGTCGCTGTAGCCGTCGCGGAAGCGCTGCACGCGGCCGCCTTCCTGGTCGACGCAGATCAGCAGCGGACGCGGCGCGGCCTCGCGGATCGCGGCGCACAGTTCGATCACCTGCGCCCTCGACGTGAAGTTGCGCTTGAACAGGATCACGCCCGCGCAGGCGTCGTTCTTGAGCCAGTCGCGCTCGCGCGCAGTGAGTTCCATGCCGGCAACGCCGATCACGAGCATCCGCGGGTCTCCTTCGCGTGCGCGGCTGCGCACGGGCGGCATTGTCGCAGATGGCCGCCGGACGGGCGCGAACGGCGTGCGCCCCGGTTCAGAC
>JAFAEU010000304.1 GCA_023423855.1 Pseudomonadota bacterium
CCCGCTGATGGCGGAGGGCAGGCTGCTGCCCTACCTCGACATCCCGTTCCAGCACGCCAGCCCGCGCGTGCTGAAGCTGATGAAGCGCCCGGGCGCGGTGGACAAGGTGCGCGAGCGCATCGCGCGCTGGCGCGAGATCTGCCCGGAGCTGACGATCCGCAGCACCTTCATCGTCGGCTTCCCTGGCGAGACCGAAGCGGAGTTCGAGGAACTGCTGGATTTCCTGCGCGAGGTGCGACTGGACCGCGTCGGCGCCTTCGCCTATTCGCCGGTGGACGGCGCGAGTGCGAACGCCTTGCCCGATCCGGTGCCGGAAGCCGTGAAGCAGGAACGCCTGGCGCGCTTCATGGCGGTGCAGGCGGAGATCTCGGCGCAGAAGCTCGAGGCGAAGGTGGGCAGCACGCAGCGCTGCATCGTCGATCTCGTCGACGGCGAGATCGCCATCGCCCGCACGATGGCCGACGCGCCGGAGATCGACGGCGTCGTGCAGATCCAGAACGGCCTCGAGGCCGGGCTGCAGCCGGGCGATTTCGTCGACGTCGAGATCATGGGCAGCGACGAGCACGATCTGTACGGCGAGGCCCTGCGCGAGGTCTTCACCCTTCCCGGGGCGGCAAAGAGCCGGTAACGTCCACTTTCGGCCAGTTGCGTGGCGGCGGCCGGCCCGGATGCGCGCAGGGGGAGGGGAAGTGAAGGACAGATTGTGGGTCTTCGCCATGCTGCTTGCGGCCGTCGCCTGCCCGGCGTTCGCCGGGATTGCCGACACCGCACGTTGTGAAGAGGCATACACGGCGCTGCCCGCCGGGGCAATCCTCGATCTCCTCGACCCGGACGCTCCGCCGGAGCGGCGTACCCGCGCGCTCGAGGGCTACGAACGCCTGGCGGACCTGCGCGAATGTCCGGAATTCGGCTACACGGTCGGACAACTGTACCGGCACGGGTCGGAGCTTCCCGGGAACCTCGTGCAGCAGCAGGACATCCCCAGGGCGAAGGAACTGATCCAGGCGATGGCCATGGACGGGTACCTGCCGGCTTTCGCCGACCTGGCCGAGATGGTGATGCGCCACGGCGAACACCGAGAGGCGATGTTATGGACGCAGGTCTACCTGCACCTGGTCAGGACGGTCCAGCTTGCGGGGATGGATGCCGACGACGCGCACTTCAGGCGCACCGCCTACAACGGACACCTGCTCACCCGAGCCGAGACGGTCTGGCGCTGGCAGAGGCCCGCGGTGCCGCGCAAGCGCGTTCGGGAAGACCTGAATGCTTGGTTGTCCGAGCATGGTGCATCGGTGCGCAAGAGGATGGTCGAGCGGGATGGGGGATCGGATCGCCGCGCATCGGCGCAGGAAGGTCCATTGCCGCGGATACTGGCCAGGGCCGAAGACTGCAGGCTCAATCTCGATCCGCGCATCGGCGCGGCGACGGCCTCGTGGATCGTGGAGGTCCTGCCGTCTGGCCAGGCCGGACGCGTGCTGCTGGAGAACTTCGTGCCGCGCGCCGGGTTCGTGGAAGGGCTGCGGCCCTGCCTGGCGTACTTCCGCTTCGAACCGTTCGCAGGGGAGGCCCCGGTGACCCGGCGCATTTCCCTGATGTACGGCTCGCCGGAAGGCGCCGCGATACGTCGTTGAACCGAAGCGCTGCGGGTTGGGGAGTTCCGGCCCCGATCGGTGAACCAGACGGGACACGCCGCATGGCGATCGGGCATTGGGCGTTCATTCGATGCGTCTTGCAGGAGCGTCTTCAGGCGCGACCCGTTTCCTCGCCGGGGGCGGCCGTGCCTGAAGGTGCCCCTGCAGTCCTGCAGAATGCGGTCGCGGGGAGATTCAACCGCCGTAGCGCACGTCGACGATATGGAACCGCGCGATGCCACCCGGCAGCTGCGCCTCGAACTCGTCGTCCACGCGCTTGTTCAGCATCGCACGCGCCAGCGGTGAGTCGATGCTGATCCAGCCGAGTTTGGCGTCGGTCTCGTCGGGGCCGACGATGCGGTAGCGCGCGGTCTCGCCGGTGGCGGCGTCCTCGACTTCGACGCGGGCGCCGAAGAACACCGCGCCCGGGTCGGAGGGCGCGGTGTCGACCACGCGCAGGGTCTCCAGCCGCTTGCCGAGGTAGCGCACGCGGCGGTCGATCTCGCCGAGCTGCTTCTTGCGGTAGGTGTACTCGGCGTTCTCGGAGCGGTCGCCCTCGGCCGCGGCCGCGGCGAGCGCCTTCACCACCTCGGGGCGCTTCACCCGCCACAGGGCGTCGAGTTCGGCCTTCAGGCGCGCGTGGCCCTCCGGCGTGACCAGCGCGGTGCTCTTCTCGGCGGGCGGACGCCAGCGGCCCAAGCGACGACGATGCTCAGCCGCGGCGCAGGCTGTAGTTCAGCGCGCTCTCGACCGGCTTGCCCTCGGTGTCGAGCATGCGGATCTCGTCCTTCGACACGATCTCGAAGTGGCGGTCGGCGTCGTCCTTGCTGTCCGGGTCGAGCAGCAGGCGCCTGCCGTCGGCGTCGATCGTCCATGTACCCGCCATCTCGACGGTGGTGTCGCGGTCCCGGTAGGTCTCGCTCGCCCTGAAGCTGCCGTCGGCGTCGATGTCGACGCGCGTGTCGATGCCCGGGCAGTCGGCGCAGGGCAGGGTGCCGGCGAAGCTGCCCGCGAAGGCCTTGCGGTCGAAGCCGGCGGGGTCGGGCCGCTCGTGGTTCACGACTGCCGTGGCGTCGGTGCCGGCTACGGCGCCGGATTGCGCGGGGGCGGCGGTCGTGTCGGCCGGCGGAGTCGTGGGTGCCGGATCGGCAGTGGGCTTGCAGGCCGCCAGCGCGAGCGCGAGCGGGATCAGGGCGAGGATGGAAGCGGGGCGACGGCGCATGGCGCGGCTCCTGTGCGGCGTTTCTGGATGATGTGTGGCGAGCTTAGGTCCGCGCCGGTGAAGGAGTCGTTTCGTCGTGATGGTGGCAGGACAAGTGCCGGGGCCGTCTGACGGAATGCGCTCTGTCATCCCGAGCGTAGCGAGGGATCTTGCCCGACGCACGCGGTGCAAGAAGCAGATCCCTCGCTACGCTCGGGATGACAATCTTCGGCGCATCCTATTTCAGGATGCCGCCGAGGAGGCCGCGCACGATGCGATTGGTGATCGTGCGTGCGGCCTGCTTGCCGGCGGCCTGCACCACGCCCTGGCGGCGCTTGGTGCCGAACAGCCATTCGTTGACCGCCTGGCCCATGCCGCCTTCGGCTTCCCGCGCCGCGTCCTTCGTGCCCTTCGCCGCGGGCGCGCCGGCCTGCGCGGTGGCGGCTTCGGTGCGCTTGGCCAGCAGTTCGGCCGCCGACTCGCGGTTCACGGCAGTGTCGTACTTCGCGCCGACCGGACTGCCCGCGCGCACCTGCGCGCGCTCGGCCTCGGTGATCGAACCCATGCGGCAGCGCGGCGGCGCGACCAGCGTGTGTTCGACCGGCATCGGCACGCCCTTGTCCTGCAGCGTCGACACCAGCGCCTCGCCGGTGCCGAGCTTCGACAGCGTCTGCACCACGTCGAGGTTCGGGTTGGAGACGAAGGTCTCCGCGGCGGTCTTCACCGCCTTCTGGTCGCGCGGCGTGAACGCGCGCAGCGCGTGCTGCGCGCGGTTGCCGAGCTGGCCGAGGATGTTGGACGGCACGTCGTCGGGGAACTGCGAGCAGAAGTACACGCCCACGCCCTTGGAGCGGATCAGCCGCACCACCTGTTCGATGCGCTGCTGCAGCGATCCCGGCGCGTCGTCGAACAGCAGGTGCGCCTCGTCGAAGATGAACACCAGCTTGGGCTTGTCGAGGTCGCCGACCTCGGGCAGGTTCTCGAACAGCTCCGACAGCAGCCACAGCAGGAAGCTCGAATACAGCCGCGGTTTGAGGATCAGCTGGTCGGCGGCGAGGATGCCGACCACGCCGCGGCCGCTGGTGGTGGTGCGCATCAGGTCGGCCAGTTCCAGCGCGGGCTCGCCGAAGAAGCGGTCGCCGCCTTCCTGGTCCAGCCGCAGCAGCGCGCGCTGGATCGCGCCGACCGACTGCGGGCTGACCAGGCCGTACTCGGTCGAGACCGTCTTGCGCTCCTCGACCACGAGGTTCAGCAGCGCGCGCAGGTCGGCGAGGTCGAGCAGCAGCAGGCCGCGGTCGTCGGCGAGCTTGAACACGATGTCGAGCACGCCGGCCTGGGTGTCGTTGAGCTCGAGGATGCGCGCGAGCAGGGTCGGCCCCATCTCGCTGACCGTGGTGCGCACCGGGTGGCCGAGCTTGCCGTACAGGTCCCAGAAGATCGTCGGGCTTCCTTCGGGCGTGTAGCCGTCGACGCCGATCTGCTCGATGCGCTGCTGCAGCTTGTCGTTCAGCGTGCCGGGCATGGCGAGGCCGGACACGTCGCCCTTCACGTCGGCCAGGAACACCGGCACCCCGATCCGCGAGAAGCCCTCGGCCAGCGTCATCAGCGTCACCGTCTTGCCGGTGCCGGTGGCGCCGGCGACCAGCCCGTGTCGGTTGCCGTACCTGGGCAGCAGGTGGACCTGGGCGCCGTCCGCGGTGGTGATGGCCTTGCCGACGAGGATGGATTCCATGGGGTCGATGTCCTGTGGGGTGCATCCGGATTCTATCGGTCCGCCCCGTTTTTTGTAGGCGCCTTCAGGCACGACCACTTTTCTTCCCGACCCCGGATAAGAGCATCGCGCCTGACGGCGCCCCAAGTGGGTCGGTCCGTTCCGTGCGCGCTTTCCTTGTGGCACCCGCCACCAGCGGCTAACCTGCCGGCCCCTCCCGTTCCGCCGGTGGTCGATGTCCCCGTTGTTCCCACATGCCGCACGCGGCCTGTTGCTGGCCAGCGCAATACTGCTCGCCGCCCTGCCGGCGACCGTGCAGGCGCAGTCGAAGCGCACCCAGGCCGCGATCGACGCGCTGAACCAGCGCATGGCCGCCGCCGAGACCCGCTATCGCGAGGCGCTGGTGAAGATCCGCAACAGCGATCCGTCCGGCGTCGAGGAGAGCAACGCCGCGCTCGAGGACATGGAGGACGTGATCGTCGAGTGCGGCAGGATCAAGGGCTGCGGCACCGGCAACCTGCTGGCCGGCTACAAGCGGCTGCTCAAGGCGCAGGCCGATGCCGCCGCCGGGGTGGTCGACGACGAGTCCGACACCACCCTGGTCGACGACGGCGTCGACCTGCCGACCGGCGAGGTGCCGCAGAGCGCCAGCGCCGCGGCGCTGCTGGCGGCCGAGGACCAGCGCTTCCTCAAGGCGGTGCAGATGAATCCGGCGGTGCAGGCCGGCATCCGCCGCTGGCTGACCGACATGCGCGTGTCGCTGATCACCAGTCACGAGAACTACCAGTACATGCAGCACATGATGTCGCCGGCGTTCAAGCGCCGCGGCCTGCCGGAGGCGCTGCTGTTCGGCATCCTGGCCAAGGAATCCAACGGTCGCGTGCACGCGCGCTCGCGCGCCGGCGCGGCGGGGCCGCTGCAGTTCATGCCGGCCACGGGCCACCGCTTCGGGCTCGGGCCCGACGGACGCGGCTTCGACACCCGCTACGACCCGCGCGCCTCGGCCGACGCCGCGGCCTCGTACCTGAGCGAGCGTTACGCCGAACTCGGCAACAACATCGAGCTGTGGCTGGCCGCCTACAACGGCGGCGAGGGCAGGGCGCGCCGCGTCTACAACCAGACCGGCGGCCGCAGCTTCTGGGACGCGGACGTCTACGGCCAGTTCCCGCCGGAAACCAAGGACTACGTGCCGATGGTGATCGCCGCGGCGTGGCTGTACCTGCATCCGAAGGAATACGGCCTGACCTTTCCGAAGGTCGACGCGCGCCCGGCGACGATCCAGCTGCAGCGACCGGCGTCGATCTACGAGCTGACCATCTGCCTGGGCAACGGCGGCACCCGCGACGGCTACATGCGCGTGCTGCGCAACCTCAATCCGCAGTACGAGGCGGAGGCCTGGATCCCGGCCGGCACCCGGCTCAACACCACCGTGCGCATGGCCAGCCTGTATGAACGCTGGTGCACCAGGGGCGCGCGCGCCGACCTCGCCAAGCAGCTCGTCAACAGCGACCCGGCGACCGCGATCGTGCGCGTCGGCGACGTGGAGAACGTGACCCTGCCGGACGGCAGCGTGGTCCAGCAGGTGGTCGTGGGCGCTTCGTCGCCTCCCGCCGCGCGGGCACCGGCGCCGAAACCCGCCGCCGCGCGCAGCCATCGCGTCGCCCGCGGCGAGACCCTGGTTGCGATCGCCCAGCGCTACCAGTGCGACACCAAGGTCCTGGCGTCCGCGAACGGGATCAAGGCGCCGCGCTACATGGTCAGGCAGGGGCAGCAGCTGAAGCTGCAGGGCTGCAAGGGTTAGCGACACTGCCGGACTGTTTCAGGCGCGACCTGCAGCCCGGGGCTCATCGAACGTTCGGTCGCGGCTTGAAGTTGCTCCTATGCGAGAGATCCCTCCCCCCGCAAGTGGGGGAAGGAGCAGACAGTTGCTCCTACAGGT
>JAFAEU010000357.1 GCA_023423855.1 Pseudomonadota bacterium
GATCCATCTGGCTTTACGCAAAGACGCCGTCATCCCCGCTTTCGCGGGGATGACGGCAGTTTCTTGAAGTCGCCCCCACAACGACCGGCGCGGCGACAGGTAAGCTGTGCCCCCATGAAGCACTGCCGGCACTTCATCGACGGCGCCTTCCGCGACCCCGCGGGCGGGCGCTGGCTCGACGTGTTCGAGCCAGCGACCGGCCAGAGGCTGGCGCAGGTGGCCGCCGGCGATGCGGTCGACGTCGACGCCGCGGTCGCGGCCGCCTCCGCTGCGCTGCCGTCGTGGTCCGCCCTGCCCGACGAAGCCCGCGCACGCTGGCTGGAGCGGCTGGCCGATGCGCTGGAGGAACGCCTCGACGCCTTCGCGCAGGCCGAGTCGCGCGACGGCGGCAAGCCGATCCGGCTCGCGCGCGAGGTCGAGATCCCGCGCGCCGTCGCCAACCTGCGCTTCTTCGCGCACGCGGCCACCCAGTTCGCCAGCGAATCGCACCATGGCCAGGCCGGCCTGAACTACACGCTGCGCCGGCCGCTGGGCGTGGTCGGCACGATCTCGCCGTGGAACCTGCCGCTGTACCTATTCACCTGGAAGATCGCCCCGGCGCTGGCGGCGGGCAATACGGTGGTCGCAAAGCCGTCGGAGGTCACGCCGATGAGCGCCACCCTGCTGGCCAAGCTCGCCGCCAAGATCGGTTTCCCCGCCGGCGCGCTCAACCTGGTGCACGGATCCGGTCTCGATGCCGGTGAAGCGATCGTCGCGCATCCGCGTGTCCGCGCGGTGTCGTTCACCGGCAGCACCGCGGTCGGCCGGCGCATCGCCGGCGTCGCCGGCCCGCTGCTGAAGAAGGTGTCGCTGGAGCTCGGCGGCAAGAACGCGACCCTCGTCTTCGCCGACAGCGACTGGCGGGCGCAGCTCGACACCCTGGTGCGCTCGGCGTTCCAGAACAGCGGCCAGATCTGCCTGTGCGGATCGCGCCTGCTGGTGGAACGCGGCATCTACGCGCAGTTCCGCGAGGCCTTCGTCGAACGCGTGCGCAGCCTGCGCCTCGGCGATCCGGCCGATCCGGACACGCAACTCGGCCCGCTGGTCTCGCAGGCGCATTTCGACAAGGTGACGGCGGCGATCGAGCGCGCGCGGGGGGAAGGCGGCCGCTTGCTCTGCGGCGGCGGCGTGCCCGGGCGCCCCGGCTGGTTCATCGAGCCCACCGTCATCGAAGGCCTCGGCCCCGACGCCGACACCAACCGGCAGGAGATCTTCGGCCCGGTCGCCACCCTCCAGCCCTTCGACGGCGACGACGACGCGCTGCACCTGGCCAACGCGACCGACTACGGCCTGTCGGCCTCGATCTGGACCCGCGACCTCGCCCGCGCGCACCGCCTCGCCGCCTCCGTCCGCGCCGGCGTCGTCTGGATCAACGCCTGGCTGATGCGCGACCTGCGCACGCCCTTCGGCGGCACCGGGCAGTCGGGCCTGGGCCGTGAAGGCGGGCTGGAGGCGATGCGTTTCTTCACCGAGCCGAAGAACATCGGCCTGTCTCTGGGATAATCGCGGCATGGGCGAACTCGACACACTCCTCGGCCGCAATCGCGAATGGGCCGACCGCGTCTCCCGCGAAGACCCCGGCTTCTTCGACCGGCTGTCGACGCAGCAGACCCCGAAATACCTTTGGATCGGCTGCTCCGATTCGCGCGTGCCGGCCAACCAGATCCTCGGCCTCGACCCGGGCGAGGTCTTCGTCCACCGCAACATCGCCAACGTGATGTCGCATGGCGACCTCAACGCGCTGTCGGTGATCCAGTTCGCGGTGGACATCCTCAAGGTCGAGCACATCCTGCTGGTCGGCCACTACGGCTGTGGCGGCGTGCACGCGGCGCTGACCGGCGCCCGCCTCGGCCTGGCCGACAACTGGCTGCGCCACGTGTCCGACCTGGCGAAGAAGCACGTCGCCCTGCTCGCCGGTGTCGAATCCGAACCGCTGCGCCACGCGCGCATGTGCGAGATCAACGCCATCGAACAGGCGCTCAACGTCTGCGAGACCACCGTGGTGCAGGACGCCTGGGCGCGCGGCCAGCGCCTAGCCGTGCACGGCTGGGTGTACTCGCTCAGCGACGGTCGCGTGCGCGAACTGGGCATGGACGTGTCCTCGCCCGACGATGTCTACACCACCTACCGCACGGCGCTGGCCGCGGTGACCGAAATCGCGGCGCAGGGAAAGCGCGATGCCTGAAGCCGTGCACGCCGCCGCGGCACCGAAGCCGGTCGGGCGCTATCCGCACGCGCGCCGGGTCGGCGAACTGCTGTTCCTCTCCGGCATCGGCCCGCGCGACCCGGCGACCGATGCGGTGCCCGGCAACGTGCTCGACGCCGACGGCAGGCTGGTCGCGCACGACATCGCCGCGCAGGCGCGCGCCGTGTTCGCCAACGTGCGCGCCGTACTCGAGGCCAGCGGCGCGCGCTGGGAGGATCTGGTCGACGTCACCGTCTACCTCACCGACATGGCCGGCGACTTCGCCGGCTACAACGCCGCCTGGGCCGAGCATTTTCCCGATGCGGCCACCGCCCCCTGCCGCACCACCCTCGGCATCGACGCCCTGCCCACGCCGATCGCCATCGAGTTGAAGTGCGTCGCCGCGTTGAAGTCCCCTCCCCCGCGTGCGGGGGAGGGTTAGGGTGGGGGCCACCGGAGAACCCGCCATGATTCCAGCCCCGCTGAACTTCCAGAAGTGGATCGAGGACAACCGCCACCTGCTCAAGCCGCCGGTGGGCAACAAGTGCATCTACGACGGCGACTTCATCGTCATGGTCGTCGGCGGCCCCAACGCCCGCACCGACTACCACTGGGAGGAAGGTCCCGAGTGGTTCTACCAGCTAGAGGGCGAGATGACCCTGCGCATCCAGGAGGGGTTTGATGGAGAGCGGGGCAAGGTCCGCGACATCCCGATCCGTGCCGGCGAAACCTTCCTGCTGCCGCCGCGCGTGCCGCATTCACCGCAGCGCGCCGAAGCTTCCATCGGCCTGGTGATCGAACGCAGGCGCCTGCCGCACGAGGACGACGGCCTGCTCTGGTTCTGCGAGAACTGCAACGAAAAGGTCTACGAGGAGTATTTCCACCTCAATGACATCGAGCAGGACTTCTTCCGCGTCTTCGAGACCTTCTACCGCAGCGACGAACTGCGCACCTGCCGGGCCTGCGGCCACCTCAACCCCCGCCCGACCCGCTACGAGATGCAGGCCGATTCGCAGGCCGACATCACCTGAGCCGCGGCGCATGCTCAAGATCGACATCCACGCCCACTATCTCCCGCGCGACTGGCCCGACCTCGCGCGTAGGTACGGTGAGGCGCGCTTCCCGGTGATCCACCACACCGAGGACGGCCGCCACCGGATCTACAAGGATGGCCGGTTCTTCCGCGAGATCTGGTCCAAGACCTGGGATCCGCAGGAACGCATCGACGACTACGCGCGCTTCGGCGTGCAGGTGCAGGTGATCAGCACGGTGCCGGTGATGTTCAGCTACTGGGCCAAGCCTGCGCACGCGCTGGAGCTGCACCAGGCGCTCAACGACCATATGGCGCACACCTGCCGCGACTTCCCGCGCCACTACGCCGGCATCGGCACGGTGCCGCTGCAGTCGCCGCGGCTGGCGGTGCAGGAACTCGAGCGCTGCATGGACCAGCTCGGCCTGCAGGGCGTGCAGATCGGTTCGCACGTGCAATGTCCCGACGGCGCGCACTGGAACCTCGACGCGCCGGAACTGTTCCCGTTCTTCGAGGCCGCCGCCGACCTCGGCGCCGCGATCCTCGTGCATCCCTGGGACATGATGGGCACCGACACCATGCCTAGGTACTGGTTGCCGTGGCTGGTGGGCATGCCGGCCGAGCAGTCGCGAGCGGCCTGCTGCCTCGTGTTCGGCGGCGTGCTGGAGCGGCTGCCGAAGCTCAAGGTGTGCATGGCCCACGGCGGCGGCAGCTTCCCCTACACCATCGGCCGCATCGAGCACGGCTTCAACATGCGGCCCGACCTGGTCGCCACCGACAACCCGCACAATCCGCGCGACTACCTGCGCAGGCTCTACTTCGACTCCTGGGTCGCCGATCCGCGCGCACTGCAGTACCTGCTCGATACCTGCGGCGTGGACCGGGTAATGCTCGGCACCGACTATCCCTTCCCGCTCGGCGAACAGGTGCCTGGCGCGGGCATCGAGGAGATCGCGCTCGAAGAAGCCGCGAAGGCACGCCTGTACCACGGCACCGCGCTGGAGTGGCTGGGGGTGCCGCTGTCGCGCTTCGCCTGACGCGATCGCGACGCGCGGACTCAGGGCGCCGGGCGTACGCGGTCGTTGCTCAGCAGGAACCCGTCGCGCACCAGCGACCACCACAGGTAGCGCCGCCGCTCCATGCCGGCAACACGCCACGGCAGCGCCCGGCTGCCGCGGATGTCGTAGACCGGCGTGTCCTGGACGTGCAGGTGCAGATGCGCGAAGTCCGAGTTCCCCGAGTTGCCGGCGCGGGCGATCTCCTGCCCCGCGCGCACACGATCGCCGTCCTTCACCAGGATGCTGCCCCGGCGGAAGTGCGCCAGGGCCACGTGGCGACCCTCGTCGATTCGGATGATCACGTGATTGCCGGGCAGGACCTCGCGGCTGGCGCCGTCTGGATGGCCGTCGACCGCGTGCACGACCACGCCATCCACCGGCGACAACACTTTCGCGCCGAAGGTGCAGGAGTCTTCCTGGCGGCCGCCATCACCGCGGAACAATCGTCCGTCGTCGCAGAGCGCAGCGAGGTCGGCGGCATATTTCTGCGAAGCGATCCGGTCGTGGTGATTGGTGGCGCTGCTGGCGCCCGCGCCGGTCACGACCCAGGTCCCCTCGAACGGCACCCGCGCCAGCACCACGGTGTCCGCGAGCGGCGGATAGGCGAAGGCGCGCACCGCGCCGAGGACGAACAGCAGCCCGAGCGCGCCAAGCGCGAACGTCGCCAGCGCGCCCAGCCCCCACAACCAGGCGCGCCGCCTGCGCGGCAGCCATGCCGCCAGGACGACTTCGAGCAGCACGTAGGCGGCGAAGACGATCGCGAAACCGGCCTGCAGCAGCGCCGGCATGAAGAACGTCCCGCGCTGCAGCACGAACAGGCAGGCCAGCAGTCCCAGCCCGAACAGCACCAGCGCGACCACGCGCAGGCCCTGGACCAGGCGGACCGTCAGCGGCGTGTGCCGCAACCCCTGGCGCTCCCCGCGCGTGCGCCACGCCCACGCCACGCGCGCCAGCAACAGCACCGCGAACAGGGCAGTCCCGACCAGCGCGGCGGTGCGCATCAACTGTTCGAATTCGGCCATCGCCGCCCCCGAGGCTCCCCAGCCAGCGGTCCACCCTACCGGCCGCCCGGGCGTGGATCAATGCCCGGTGCCGCATGCCCGCCATCATGCAGCCGCCTACAATGCAGCCATGACCGACCCCTTCTCCGAAGCCGGCGCACACGCGCTCGACGCCGCCGATCCGCTGCGCACCTTGCGCGACGATTTCCTGATCCCGCGCCACGGCGGCGTCGAGCAGGCCTACTTCTGCGGCAATTCGCTGGGCCTGCAGCCGAAAGGCGCACGTGCGCACGTCGAGGAAGTGCTGGACAAATGGGCGACCGAGGCGGTCGAGGGCCACTTCACCGGGCAGGCGCAGTGGATGCCCTATCACGAGCTGGTGCGCGATCCACTGGCCGAAGTCGTCGGCGCACTGCCGTCGGAAGTGGTGGCGATGAACTCGCTGACCGCCAACCTGCACCTGATGATGGTCAGCTTCTACCAGCCCACGATCGAGCGCACCGCGATCCTGGTCGAAGCCGGCAGCTTCCCGTCGGATCGCTATGCGGTGGAATCGCAGCTGAAGTATCGCGGACTGCCGCCGAAGCACACGCTGATCGAGGTGGAACCGGACAACGCCGACGGCACTTTCTCGATGGAGGCGATCGAACGCGCGATCCGGGACAACCGCCAGCGGCTAGCCCTGGTGCTGTGGCCCGGCGTGCAGTACCGCACCGGGCAGGCCTTCGACCTGGCGGACATCGCGCGCATCGCCCACGACGTCGGCGCCATCGCCGGCTTCGACCTCGCCCACGCCGTGGGCAACCTGCCGCTGCGGTTGCACGACAGCGGCGCCGACTTCGCGGTCTGGTGCCACTACAAGTACATGAACGCCGGCCCGGGCGCGGTCGCCGGCTGTTTCGTGCACGAGCGCCACGCGCGCACGCAGCGCCCGCGCTTCGCCGGCTGGTGGGGACACGAGCCGGACACCCGCTTCCGCATGGGGCCGGAGTTCGTGCCCACACCCGGCGCCGACGGCTGGCAGCTCAGCAACCCGCCGATCCTCGGGCTGGCGCCGCTGCGCGCGTCGCTGGACCTGTTCGCGCGGGCGGGGATGCCCGCGCTGCGCGCGAAGTCGGGGCGGCTGACCGGTTACCTGGAAGCCCTGATCGACGCCCGCCTGCGCGACGCGCTGCAGGTCATCACCCCGCGCGACCCGGCGCAGCGCGGCTGCCAGTTGTCGCTGCGCGTCGCCGGCGGCCGCGCACGGGGACGCGCCCTGTTCGAATTCCTCGGCGCCCAGGGCATCGTCGGCGACTGGCGCGAGCCGGACGTGATCCGGATTTCCCCCGCGCCGCTCTACAACACGCACGCGGACGTGCTGCGCTTTGCGCGGGCGGTCGAGCATTGGCGGGCATCATGACCACGGCATCGGAAGCCGTTCCCGTCGTCCCCGCGAAGGCGGGGACCCAGTGTCTTTCTTGCCAAGGAGGGCAAGGCCACGAACAAGCAGCCTGCCACGTACATTCCGGCCAGCGGACGGAATGGCACTCTTTGCGTCGGCGTCACCAGCGATCCGATCGGACGCGTATGGCAGCATCGCAACCATCTGGCGCCGGGATTCACGGACCGGTACAGAGTCACCCGGCTCGCTTGGTACGAGGTGCATGACGCAATGGAGGCCGCCATCACGCGGGAGAAGCAGCTCAAGAAATGGAGCCGGGCCTGGAAGATCCGTCTGGTGGAGGAGTCCAATCCCTACTGGAACGATCTGTGGCCATCGCTGATCGGCGAAAGCCAAGACACTGGATCCCCGCCTTCGCGGGGATGACGAACCAAGATGAACGAACGTCCACGCATCACCATCATCGGCGCCGGCCTCGCCGGCACGCTGCTTGCGACCCTGCTGGCGCAGCGCGGCTGGAAGGTCGAGGTGTTCGAGCGTCGCGGCGATCCACGCGTGTTCGGCTATGCCGGTGGGCGCTCGATCAACCTCGCGCTCACCGAGCGCGGCCTGCACGCGCTGCGGCAGGCCGGCGCGGACCTGGGCGTGATGCGGCAGGCGGTGATGATGCGCGGGCGCATGGTGCACCCGCTGGATGGCGAGCCGGAGCTGCAGCGCTACGGACGCGACGACAGCGAGGTGATCTGGTCGATCAACCGCGGCGAGCTGAACATCGTGCTGATCGAGGCCGCGGAGGCCGCCGGCGCGACCCTGCATTTCGACCGCCGTCTGGAGAGCGTCGACTTCGACGCCGGCAACTTCCTGGTCAAGGGCGAGGGCCACGAGGAGACCCGCCACTTCGACACGCTGGTCGGCGCCGATGGCGCGGGTTCGACCCTGCGCGCGCAGATGATGCGCAGGCTCGACCTCGGCGAGCGCACCGAATGGCTGGACCACGGCTACAAGGAGCTGGAGATCCCGCCCGGCCCCGGCGGCAGCTTCCGCATCGAGCCCAACGC
>JAFAEU010000360.1 GCA_023423855.1 Pseudomonadota bacterium
GCCAGGGCCAGGGCGCGTTCGAGCACGTTCTCCAGTTCGCGCACGTTGCCCGGGAAGGGATAGCGCTCGAGCGCGGCGACGGCGTCGGGCGCCAGCGTCGGCGGCTGGCGCTTCATCGCCCGCGAGAGGCGCTCGAGCACCGCGTCGGACAGCAGCGCGAGGTCGCCGTCGCGCTCGCGCAGCGGCGGCACCAGCAGGCCGATGACGTTGATGCGGTAGTAGAGGTCGTGGCGGAAGCGGCCGTCGGCCACCAGCTGCGAGAGGGGCTTGTGGGTGGCCGAGAGGATGCGCACGTCCACCTGCACTTCGTTGGAGGCGCCGACCGCGCGCACGCTCTTTTCCTGGATGGCGCGCAGCAGCTTGACCTGCATCGGCAGCGGCAGTTCGGCCACTTCGTCGAGGAACAGGGTGCCGCCGTCGGCGGCCTGGAACAGGCCGGGCTTGTCGCTGTTGGCGCCGGTGAAGCTGCCCTTCTTGTGGCCGAAGAACTCGCTTTCCATCAGTTCGGACGGGATCGCGCCGCAGTTGACCGGCACGAACGGCCCGCCCGCGCGCGAGCCCTGGGCGTGGATGGTGCGCGCGACCAGTTCCTTGCCGGTGCCGGACTCGCCGCTGATGTGCACCGGCGCCTGGCTGCGCGCGACCTTGCCGATGGTCTGTCGCAGCGACACCATCGCCGGCGAGGTGCCGATCAGGCGGCCGGCGTCGTCGGGCTGGGCGAGGCGCTTGGTGTTGAGGTCGAGCGCCTGGCGCACGAGGCCGCGCAGGACGTTGATGTCGACCGGCTTGCTGACGAAGTCGAAGGCGCCGGCCTTGAGCGCTTCCACCGCGGCCTCGACGTTGCCGTAGGCGGTGATGACCGCGACCGGGGTGGTGGGGAAGCGGGTGGAGATCTCGCTGACCAGCTCCAGGCCGGAGCCGTCGGGCAGGCGCATGTCGGTCAGGCACAGGTCGTAGGACACGGTGCCGAGCATCTGCCGGGCGGCGTGGAGGTTGGGCGCGGTGTCGGTGCGCAGGCCCATGCGTCCGAGGGTCAGCACCAGAAGTTCGCGGATGTCGTGTTCGTCATCGACGATCAGGGCGCTGCGGTTTTCGTTCATTGGGGACGGCGGGAAGGGCGCAAGGTGACCAATATTGACAGTTTTTGACGCGGCTGACGAGGGGAGGGGCGGGGTGCCCGGTTGGGGGGACATGGGCGTCACACAATCCGGGCGGCGTCGCTCGGCGGCGATGGCGTCATGCGGGGAGCAGGGCGTGCTGCGGGGCGAGCGCGATGCGGAAGCAGGCACCGCCGCCGGGCACGGAGACGTAGTCGAGCCGGGCCTCGTTGGCGCGGCACAGCTCGTGGGCGATGTAGAGCCCGAGGCCGGTGCCGTTTTCGGACGTGGTGAAGAAGGGCCGGAACAGCTGCGAGGCGACGGCATCGGGGATGCCCGGCCCGCGGTCGAGCACGCTGACGACCGGGGCGTCGCCTTCTTCCTCCAGGTGGATCGCGATGCGCGGCTTCTCGCCGGGCACGTGGCCGTA
The DNA here is from genome assembly GCA_023423855.1 of Pseudomonadota bacterium. Classification (GTDB taxonomy): domain Bacteria; phylum Pseudomonadota; class Gammaproteobacteria; order Xanthomonadales; family Xanthomonadaceae; genus Luteimonas. The sequence goes on from JAFAEU010000360.1 coordinate 1,528, forward strand.
GCGCACGGCGTTGTTGACCAGCGCGGTGAGGATCTGCTGCAGGTGGCGCGGGTCGAACATGGCCGGCAGCTGGCTCAGCTCGGTGGTCACGCGCAGCTGCGCGTTGTCCTCGGGCACGATCATCCGGTAGTCCTCGATGAAGTGCCGGGCGATCGACACCAGGTCGAGGTGCTCGGGCTTGGCGCGCTCGCGGCGGGCGAGGCCGAGCACGCTTTCGACGATGCCGTTGGTGCGCAGGCACTGCTGGTGGATGATCTGCAGCAGGCGGCGGTCGCTGGTGGTGAGGTCGTGCGATTCCTCGAGCAGCTGCGTGGCGTAGCTGATCGCGGCGAGCGGGTTGCGGATCTCGTGGGCGAGGCTGGCGGAGAAGCGGCCCATCGCCGCCAGGGTCAGCGATTCGGCGCGGCGCGAGAGCATCGAGGTGTCGTCGAGGAAGACCAGGGTGGAGTCGCTGGTGGCGAGCAGGCGCGCGAACCGCGGCAGGACTTCCGCCTGCTCCTGGCCGTAGACCAGCGGCGTTTCGTTCTGCTGGCCGTCCTGCAGCCATTGCGCCAGGCGCATCGCCAGCTCCGGCGCGGCCTGTGCGAGCGTCTGTCCGTGCACGCCCTGGTCGTAGAGGTCGTCGTCGTCGCCGCGCAGGAGCAGCTGCGCGGCTTCGTTGGCCATGCGCACGCGGCCGCCGCCGTCGACCAGCATCACGCCGGTGCGCATGCGGCGGATCACCAGTTCGTTGATCTCGGCGAGGTTCGCGGCTTCGGCGCCGCGCCGGTCGGCCAGGCGCTGGGTGGCGCGCATCTGCACGCCGAGGTGGTGCATGAGCGCGGTGACGGCGAAGTAGCCGACCGAGAACATCAGCACTTCGGCGAGCGGGCGGAAGGCGTGGGCCTGTTCGATGCGGTCCCAGGCGTACTCGGCCACCAGCGCGATCGTGGCCGCGCCGGCGAATGCCATGCCCCAGCGCAGCGGCAGGAACAATGCGGCCGCGGCGAGGTTGAACACCAGCATCAGCGCGATGCCGGGACCGGCGCCGGGCATGGCGTGCGTGGCCAGCAGGACCACGAGGATGTCGAGCGTGAGGCCGGCGACGACGTGCGGCGTGAATCCGCCGTGCAGGCGCCGGGCGTGCGCGAGCAGGCCGGTCGAGGCGAGCAGGTAGACGATCGCGACGGCCTGCGCGACCTGCGGCAGGTGCATCTGCCCGATCAGTGCCCCGGCGGGACTGAAGACGACCAGCGCCAGCAGCGCCGATTCGAGCACCCGGTAGAGCGCGAACAGGTACAGCTCGCGACGCATCGACTGGCTGCTGGCGGGGTGGTCTGCGTCGGGTGAGGCCAAGGGGATGCGGCGACGGGGGACTGGGGCGGAGTATAGGCACGGTTGCGGGTGCGGCGGCTGGGGTGGGGGCCAGAATCCCGGGTTTTGCCCGCAGCCGGCGCATCGGCGAGAATATGCGGCCGCGTCACGCCTGCGGGTCTCCGGGCCCGGGCCGCGCGCCGCGATCCTCCCCAGCACGGACCCCACATGAACTTCCACGAATACCAGGCGAAGCAGTTGTTTGCCGACTACGGCATTGCGGTGCCGGCCGGGCGCGTCGCGCGCTCGCCGGAAGAGGCGGTGGACGCCGCGAAGGCCATCCCGGGCAGCCTCTGGGTGGTCAAGGCCCAGATCCACGCCGGCGGCCGCGGCAAGGCCGGCGGCGTCAAGCTGGCCAGGACGCTCGACGAGGTCCGCGAGTACGCCAAGGCCATGCTCGGCACGCGGATGGAGACCTACCAGTCCGCCGGCGTCGCGCTGCCGATCGACAGCGTGCTGATCTCCGAGGGTACCGACATCGCCCAGGAGCTGTACCTGTCGGTCCTGGTCGACCGCGGCACCCAGTCGGTCACCTTCATCGCGTCCTCCGAGGGCGGCGTGGAAATCGAGAAGACCGCCGAGGAGAACCCGGACGCGATCCAGACCCTCAACGTCAACTTCGTCCAGGGCCTGCAGCCCTACCAGTGCCGCGACATGGGCTTCGCGCTGGGCCTCAACGCCAAGCAGGTGGGCCAGCTGACGAAGATCATGCTGGGCCTGTACAGGC